>JBGSRQ010000246.1:0-5234 GCA_041737515.1 Rhodobacterales bacterium
TTGCAAAGGTGCCGAACCGCCGCGCCCAGGGGGTGGCGCTGGCCGAGGGCGGCGCCAGCACCAGCGCGCGGGGGTGGGTCTTTGCGGTGACATCTGCGGTGACGGCGAGTGTTTGCGGCATGGCGTAGCCTTGGGCGCGCAGGATCGCCGTTGTCGCCTCGACCGCTCCATGGGTCAGGATCGGGCCGATGGTCGGGTCAAGATGGGCAAGGATGCGCTGCGCCTTGCCTAGCGCATAGGCACCCAGCACCGACACCTGGCCGCGATCGGCATTTGCCGCCCACCAGCGGTTGATCTGCGCCATCACATCGCCTTGAGGTTGCCAGCGAAAGACCGGCAACCCGAAGGTGCATTCGGAAATGAAGGCATGGCAGGCGACCGGTTCGAACGGTTCGGACAGCCCGTCGGGGGTGGTCTTGTAATCGCCCGACACGACCCAGACCTCGCCAGCGACCTCGACTCTGATTTGTGCCGATCCCGGCACATGCCCCGCCGGATGGAATGACACGCTGGAACCGCCAATCTGGCGCACCTCGCCGTATCCGATGCCATCAAGGGCAATCGCGCCAAGGCGGTGGCGCATCACCGGGCCGGCGGCATGGGTCGCAAGATAGCGGGCATGTCCGGGGCGGGCGTGGTCGGAATGGCCATGCGTGATCAGCGCACGGTCGACCGGACGCCACGGGTCGATATGAAAATCCCCTGCCGGGCAATAGATGCCCTTTTCGGTGAATGTCAGGACCGGTGCGCGCGCCATGGATCAAGTGTAGTGCTGTGACGCCGTCGCGCCAGAGCAGGTTTTTGCCCGATATTTGGGCATCTGACCCCAAAAAGGCAATTTGGGCACCCCTGAAGCCGGGAGAGGGCCTTTCCAGCCGACAAAAGGCCTGATTAACTGTGGCTTACAATCCGACGAAGGGGTGCGACCGACGTGAAGACTCATTTCAACGAAATGTTTCAAGGGCCTGATGTGCGTGCACCTTATGCGCAACTGGAAAGCTGGACCAGGTCCATGCCCGATGCTGTGCGGCAGATGAAACAGGCCGAAGCGGAATCGCTGTTCCGGCGGATCGGCATCACCTTTGCGGTTTACGGCGAGGGCGGCGATCCTGACCGCCTGATCCCGTTCGACATGTTTCCGCGCGTGTTCAGTGCCGCCGAATGGTCGCGGCTGGAACGGGGCATCAAGCAACGCTCGCGTGCGTTGAATGCGTTTCTTGTCGATGTCTACGGGCGGGGCGAGATTGTGCGGGCCGGGCGGATTCCGGGGCGGCTTGTGTATCAGAATGCAGCTTATGAAAAGACGGTGGTGGGCTTTGTGCCGCCCAAGGGGGTCTATTCCCACATTGTCGGCGTCGATCTGGTGCGTACCGGGCCCGATGAGTTTATCGTGCTGGAGGACAACTGCCGCACCCCAAGCGGGGTCAGCTACATGCTGGAAAACCGCGAGATCATGATGCGGATGTTTCCCGACCTGTTCCGCGAGAACCGTATCGCACCGATTGACGGCTATTCCGGGTTGCTGCGCCGCACGCTGGCCAGTGTTGCGCCGCAGAAATGCAACAGCGATCCGACCATCGTGATCCTGACACCCGGCCCGTACAACAGCGCCTATTACGAACACAGCTTCCTTGCCGATCTGATGGGTGTCGAACTGGTCGAGGGGCAGGATCTGTTCGTCGAGGGCGAGTTTGTCTGGATGCGCACGACCGAAGGCCCGCGCCGGGTGGATGTGATATATCGCCGGATTGACGACGCCTATATCGACCCTTTGTGTTTCCGCCCCGACAGTATGCTGGGCATACCGGGGTTGATGGATGTCTATCGTTCGGGTGGTGTAAGCATCTGTTCGGCCCCCGGTGCGGGGGTTGCCGATGACAAGGCGGTTTATACCTATGTGCCCGAAATGGTGCGGTTTTATCTGGGCGAGGAGCCGATCCTGAAGAACGTGCCGACATGGCAATGCTCGAGGGACGACGACGTGAGATATGTGCTGGATAATCTGGCCGAACTTGTTGTGAAAGAGGTTCACGGATCGGGTGGCTATGGAATGCTGGTCGGCCCCAAAAGCAGCAAGGCCGAGGTCGAGGCCTACCGCGCGCGCATCCTGGCCGACCCCGGCAATTTCATCGCACAGCCCACTCTGGCGCTTTCGACCACGCCCACATTCGTGGATGAGGGCGTGGCCCCCCGGCATGTCGATCTGCGGCCCTATTGTCTGGTGGGTGAACAGATAAATCTGGTGCCGGGCGGGCTGACCCGGGTGGCGCTGACCGAAGGCTCGCTTGTGGTGAACTCATCGCAGGGGGGCGGGGTGAAAGACACCTGGGTGCTGGCGGAGTGATGCGATGTTAAGCCGGACCGCAGACAACCTGTTCTGGATCGCCCGCTATATGGAGCGCGCCGATACCGTGGCGCGATTCCTTGACGTGGGCTCGCGCATCTCGCTGATCCCGTCATCCTATGGCTATGCCAGCGAATGGGACAGCTTGTTGCAGGCAATGGGCGGGGCAAGCGGGTTCGCCGAAAAATACGGTGATCCGGTGCAGCGCAATCTGGAAAGTTATCTGTTTTTCGACCGTGATAACCCCAATTCCATTGCAAGCTGCATCTCTCAGGCCCGCGAGAACGGCCGCATCGTGCGCACGGCGCTGACATCTCAGGTGTGGGATGCGCTGAACACCGCGTTTCAGGAACTGCGCGCGCTGGAGCGCAAGCCGCGCAGCGAACTGGACCTGAGCACCCTGACCGATTGGACAATGCGCCATGCGGCCATGGTGCGGGGCGCGATTGATGCCACGCTGTTGCGCAATGATGGCTACAACTTCCTGAACATCGGCTATTATCTGGAGCGTTCTGACAGCACAGCGCGTCTGATGGACGTGAAATATTATGTTCTGCTGCCCAAGCTGGAACTGGTGGGGTCGGGCCTTGATAACTCGCAATGGGCGATCCTTTTGCGGGCCATGTCATCGCACCGCGCGTTCCACTGGGCCTACGGCGGCGACATCACCGCAATGAAGATCGCGCATTTCCTGATCTTCAATCCGCAATGCCCGCGGTCGCTGATCACCTGTGCGGCGGGCTTGAACAACCATATGGGGCGGCTGGCCAAGGCCTATGGCAAGACGACCGACGTGCAGGATGACGTGACCAGACTGGTCGCCGATCTTGAGGCGACAACGGTGGAGCAGGTCTTTGACGAGGGCCTGCACGAATTCCTGACGCGGTTCATCCACCAGACTGCCTGCCTGACAACCAAAGTGCGGGAGATCTATCTGAACGGGGATGCGCGCTGATGCTGCTGAGTGTCGATCATGTGACGCGCTATATCTACGACACCCCGGTGCGCGGCGTTGTGCAAAGCCACCGTTTGCAACCGTCGGTCTATGATGGGCAAAAGGTTGTGCATTGGTCGGTCATCGTGACCGGCGGCAAGACCGGCGGGCAGTTTCGCGACGGGGCAGGCGATCTGATACAGGCGTGGTCGGTGCAGGGCCCGGTGTCCGAAATTGTGGTGACGGTGCAGGGCACGGTGGACACCACCGATCTGTCGGGCCTGCTGCGCGGCCACCGCGAGACGACGCCGCCCGAATGTTACATGGTTCACACGATGCCAACTCGCGCCGATGTGGCGCTGACTGAAATTGCGCGCAGCGTGGCGGGCCTGGCGGATGCACTGGACCGCGCGCACCGGCTTTCAGCAGCCATCGCCGATGCAATCTTGTATGCCCCCGGCGAAACCGATGCGCAGACGACCGCGGCCGAGGCTTTGGCCCTGGGCAAGGGCGTGTGTCAGGATCACACCCACGCGCTGATCTCGGTCGCGCGCTGTGCGGGTCTGCCCGCGCGCTATGTGTCGGGCTATCTGCATTCCAGCAGCGACGGGTCGGCGCACGAGGCGGCGCATGCCTGGGCCGAGATCTGGATAGCTGGGCTGGGCTGGATCGGGTTTGATGCCGCCAACCGCTGCTGCCCCGATGCACGCTATATACGCCTTGGTTCGGGACTCGATTCGGTGGATGCAGCACCTATCCGTGGTATTTCGCGTGGGCCCGGCACCGAAACCCTTGATGTTACCGTTGCTGTTCTGTCATCACAGCAACAAGCCCAATAGGGCGATTCCGGGGGACATTGATGACCTATTGTGTAGGGCTTTTGCTGAAGCAAGGCATGGTGCTATTGTCGGATACGCGCACCAACGCGGGGCTCGACAACATCTCGACCTATCGCAAGATGTTCGTATTCGAAGATCCGGGCGAGCGGATCATCGTGCTTTTGACGGCTGGCAGCCTGTCGGTCACCCAGACCGCCATCGCCCGCCTGACCGAAGCGATGGAACACCCCGAGGCATCCGAAACAGAATCGATCATGAAAGCGCCGACGATCCTGAAAGTCGCCGATATCATCGGCAACACGCTGGCGTCCGTGCGTGGCGAGATTCAGTCGAAGATGAACGCTGCCGCCCCCGGCACCAGTGCCAGCATCATTCTGGCGGGGCAGCGGCGCGGCGGGGCGATGCGGATGTTCCTGATCTATCCCGAGGGCAACTATATCGAGGCGACCGAAGACACGCCTTTTCTGCAGATCGGCGAGCACAAATACGGCAAGCCTCTGCTGGACCGGGTGGTGAAACCGACGACCAGCCTTGCCGACGCGCAAAAGGCCGTGCTCTTGTCGATGGATTCGACGCTGCGATCGAACCTGTCGGTCGGCATGCCGCTTGATCTGCTGGTGATCGAGGCGGATACCTGCAAGACCGGCACCCGCCGCCGGATCGAAGCCGGCGATGACAGTTTCCGCGCGATGAGCGAGGCGTGGTCGAAAGCGCTGCGCGACGGGTTCACGCAGATCACGCTTTAGACCGGATTTCCTTTGGTCCGACGAGGATCATGGGAAACCCCTGACATGCAAGCCCTTGGGAATGTTGTGTGTTTCGTTTGTCCTGCCGGTTCTGATAACACGGAACATGCGTCACGCATTGGCGTCGAACAGACCCGCCGCTGCATCATAAAACCGGGTGCGATGGTGGGGCTGGTCCATCATGATTTCATGCTCTGCACCATCGAACATCTCAAGCCGTCCGTTCGGCCAGCCCGCCATCATGGCGTGGACCGGGGCCGGGTCGATGATCTTTTCCGCCGATCCAAGTGCGCAGTATGTGGGCACATCGGGCGCGGGCATCTTTTGCAGGGCCGCGCAGTCGCGCAGGGCGGCCGCCAGCCAGCGCAGCG
>JBGSRQ010000110.1:0-3553 GCA_041737515.1 Rhodobacterales bacterium
GCACGGGCGGGCTGCACCCCGGCCCCAAGGCCGCGCAGCATATCGGCCAGAACCGCGTCGGCGCGGATCACCAGATGGTCGGGTCCAATCTGGCAGGGCGTATGCCGATTGCCGATGTGCCAGGCCAGACGCGGCAGATCGCCGGTGATGATTAGCACATCCTCGTCAGCGGCGACAATCTCGACCAGCCGCCCGTCGGCAAGCTCGAATGCCTCTCCCCCGATCAGGTTCGTCGTCTCGGCAAGGTCGACCATGAACCCCGCACCCGAGGCCGTTTGCAGCCGTTTGCGGCGCAAGAACCGCTCCTCGTAACTAAGGGTCACCATATCCTGCGCGCCTGTCCACTGACTTTGGCGCAATACGGAACGGGCGCGGGGAAGATCGGTCATTTGGCCTCCGTCATTGGCGATTCGTTAAGGGTATGGCGTGAACAATGGCAGAACAAGCGAAAGGAGCCACCCGATGTATCACGCCAGTCCCGCCGATGAACTTGCCGAAATCCGCGCCGACATTGCCCGCCTCAATGCGCGGGAGGCGGTGTTGCACGACGCCTTCCTGACCGATCCGAAAAAGGGAGCCGTGGGCAGATGGAGCCAGGTCGAAGTGGTTCAGGCCAGCGCGCGCATTTTCGACACGCGGCTGTTGCCCGAAGCGATCCGCGACGATCCGCGGTATTGGCGCGACCTTGTGACGATGGTCGTGCGGTGCCGCGAAGTCCGCCCCACGGCCGCACGTCCGGGCTGGCCGATCCGCGCTGTGCAGGCGCAGGCCGCGCTGCACTAGGCCTGCGGGTGCAATCCGCCTGCTCCGGTCAATACAGGAAATAGCGCTGCGCAAGGGGCAACTCCTTTGCCGGTGTGCAGGTCAGAACCTCACCATCCGCGCGCACCTCGTAGGTTTCAGGGTTGACCTCGATCTGCGGGCGGGCGTCGTTCAGCACCATGTCGGCCTTGCCGATGGTGCGTGTGCCCTGCACGGCCAGCACGGTTTTCTCCAGCCCCAGCCGGTCGGCGATGCCACCCGCCAAAGCCGACTGCGACAGGAAAGTTGCGCAACTGGCCTTCATCGCCCGCCCCAAAGCGCCAAACATCGGTCGCGAATAATAGGGCTGCGCGGGGATGGAGCCATTCGGATCGCCCATCTGCGCGCAGACAATCATGCCGCCCATTAGCACCATGTCGGGCTTTGCCCCAAAGAACGCTGGCGACCACAAGACCAGATCAGCGCGCTTGCCCATCTCGACCGACCCGATATGCGCCGCCATCCCATGCGTGATTGCCGGGTTGATCGTGTATTTCGCAATATAGCGACGGACGCGGAAATTATCGTTATCCCCGGTTTCCTGCGCCAATCGCCCACGCTGCGCTTTCATCTTGCTGGCGGTCTGCCAGGTGCGGATGATCACCTCGCCCACCCGACCCATTGCCTGACTGTCGGATGAGATCACCGAAAACGCGCCCATGTCGTGCAACACATCTTCGGCGGCAATCGTCTCGCGCCGGATGCGGCTTTCGGCGAACGCCACATCCTCGGGGATCGACCGGTCCAGATGATGGCATACCATCAGCATATCCAGATGTTCCTCTACCGTGTTGGCGGTGTAGGGCATGGTCGGGTTGGTCGAACTGGGGATCACATTCGCCGACCCGACCACCTTGATGATATCGGGCGCATGGCCGCCACCAGCACCTTCGGTGTGAAAGGCGTGGATCGTGCGGCCTTTGATCGCGGCAAGGGTGTTTTCCACGAAACCCGATTCGTTCAGCGTATCGGTGTGGATCATCACCTGCACATCCATGTCATCGGCCACTGAAAGGCAGCAATCAATCGCAGCCGGCGTCGTGCCCCAATCTTCGTGCAGTTTCAACGCGCAAGCCCCGGCATCGACCATTTCCACCAGCGCCTCGGGCAGGCTCGCATTGCCCTTGCCCGAAACCCCATAGTTCATCGGAATGGCGTCCAGCGCCTGCAGCATCCGGCCAATGTGCCACGGCCCCGGCGTGCAGGTTGTGGCCAGAGTGCCATGCGCGGGGCCTGTGCCGCCGCCCAGCATTGTGGTGATGCCCGAATGCAGTGCGTCTTCAGCCTGCTGCGGGCAGATGAAGTGGATATGCGCGTCCATTCCGCCTGCCGTCAGTATCCGCCCTTCGCCTGCAATCACCTCGGTGCCCGGCCCGATGATGATGGTGACACCGGATTGCGTATCGGGATTGCCCGCCTTGCCGATCGCATGGATCAGCCCGTCGCGCAGGCCCACGTCGGCCTTGTAGATACCCGTCACATCGACGATCAGCGCATTGGTGATCACCGTGTCCACCGCCCCGCCAGACCGCGGGATCTGGCTTTGCCCCATGCCGTCGCGGATCACCTTGCCACCGCCGAATTTCACCTCTTCCCCGTAGGTTGTAAGGTCACGTTCAACCTCGATGACAAGTTCGGTATCGGCCAGCCGCACGCGGTCACCCACCGTCGGGCCATACATCGCAGCATAAGCGGCACGAGAGATTTCAACGGGCATGCGTCACACCTTTTCCTTGGGCGGGCTCGGTCATCCGGGCAGTTTCGGTCCGCGTTTGGTGAGCCGCGCGGCATTGGCACGGGTTTTCTGGCGAAAGGGCTTGGTCGCGGCCAGACCGATACCGGCCGGCGATTTTCCGGCCAGCATTGCCGCCCCCGCAGCCACACCTGACGCAATGGCGGCGGTCGATTTCTCACGCACCATCCGCTTGTTTTCACCCGGAGTGGTGTTCCATCCTCCGGCCATGCCCATCAGGCGCATTGCGACCACGCTTTGCGCCTCGATCGTCATCATGGTGATCTGCATCGACAGGCGCATCATTTCGGCGGCGGAACAGGATTTCATTCTGGTTCACTCCATTGGCCCACGGGCATTACCTTACACAACGCCCATGACAGCCTGATTGAAGCCGAAAACCTTGCGTGCCCCACCGTAAGGCACCAGCCGCACCTCGCGGGTTTGCCCCGGCTCAAACCGAACGGCGGTGCCTGCCGCGATATCCAGCCGCATGCCGCGTGCCGCCGCACGGTCGAACGACAACCCGGCATTGGTTTCGGCGAAATGGTAATGGCTGCCCACCTGAATGGGCCGGTCACCGGTGTTTGCAACCATCAGCACCACAGCCTTTGCGCCCGCGTTCAGCGTTATCATGCCCGGCGCTGGCATCACCTCGCCGGGGATCACAGCGCACTCACTGACACAAGCGCCAGCCCCACAATGGCGGTAAGGCCCCCCAGACCACGCGCCAGACCGCGCCGCTCCATCCGCACCAAAGCCTGCCCGGCCGCAAGCCCTGCCAGATGCAACGCCAGGGTTGAAACCACAAAACCGGCCCCAAAGGCCGCAAATCCGGCCACCGGGCTTTCAATACCATGCGCAACGCCGTGAGCAGCACCAAACACGGCAATCCCCGCCAGCCCCAGCGCCAATGGCATCCGTAGCGCCAATGCCGCCGCCACACCCAAAAGCACGACCGAGGCCAGTATCATCGGCTCGACCATCGGCGCCGCGATGCCTGCGCGCCCCAGCACGCCG
>JBGSRQ010000152.1:0-3748 GCA_041737515.1 Rhodobacterales bacterium
GCGTGCCAGCACGGGTCTGGTTGAAGGCGGCGAGGCGAACAATTCCCTGACCCTCAGCCTGAACCAGACGCTTTACGCCGGGGGCCAGCTTGCCGCCCTGCAACGCCGCGCGCTGGCAAGCAGCGAAGCGCAGCGGTCAAGCCTTCTGCAGACCAAGGTCACGATCGAGCAGAACGTCGGCAACGCCTGGTCAAACCTTCAGGTCGCGCAGGCCAATATCTTTGCCACCGATGAGCAGATCCGCGCAGCACAGATCGCCTTTGACGGCTTTCGCGAAGAGGCGAAACTGGGCGCGCGCACGACGCTGGATGTGCTGGACGCCGAACAATCGCTTCTGGATGCCCGCGTCAGCCGCGCCTCGGCCGAAGCCACGCGCTATCTGGGCGTCTATTCCTTGCTGTCCACGATGGGGCTTTTGACCGTTGATCATCTGAAACTCAACGTGCAGACCTATGATCCGGCGGCCTATTACAATTCGGTCAAGAATGCGCCGATCCGCAGCATTCAGGGCGACAAGCTGGACCGCATCCTGAAATCGCTGGGCAAAGAGTGATGCATTCCCGCTGCGTCTGATTTGCCAAACGTTAACCGCACCAGTGTCAATTCCTTGTCACACGCGGGGTTAACGGCTAGGATAAGAAAAAAAGGGCAAGAGGTGGGCGTCAATGTCTGAACGGCTGACTTCGGTGGAAATCGAGGATGTCCTGTCGTCCATCCGCAGGCTGGTGTCCGAGGATCTGCGCCCGGTTGCGCGGCGGGACCCTGCTGTTGGCGGGCGTGAAAAGCTGATGTTGACCCCGGCTTTGCGCGTCGTTGACGACACGCCCGAGCCTGCCTTTTCCGGCAATTCCCTGTCTGACGAAATCGTGCTTGATGCGCCGCCGCTGGCGGTCCAACGCCCGTTGGGTGAAGTGGTCGCCAAGGTCGGCGCTGGCATGCTGACCGATGATTGGGAGGCTGAAATTCCCGCCGATCTGCTGGCCAAAGCCGGCTGGGCACCCGAAACATGGGAAGAAGCGGCGTCGCAGGCGGGTGTTTTGGCAGAACATGACCCCGAAAATGACGTGATCACCCTTGCGGCCGCCGCTCCGGATCAGGCAGACGTCATTCGTCCGACCGTCCGCCATGATCAGGCCTGGGGGGCCGATGAGGATGCATCCGAAGAAATCGCCGTCAGTTCCGCCGTGCCCGGCGATACTGGTCCGCGCCGTCGCCCGCCGCTGAAACTTGATCCGACCGCGCAAGCCTGGGCCGACCGGGCCGAAGCCGAGGCTTTGGAAGAAATCAGGTCGCACCACGACAATTTCGCCGCTGGCCTGATCGCGGCAGCGTCTGAGGCCGCAGATCGCGCGGGCATGTTTGATGATGTTGACGCGCCGCTGGAACTTGATGCCGACATGCTGCGCGAACTGGTGCGTGACATCATCCGCGAAGAATTGCAGGGCGCTTTGGGCGAACGCATCACGCGCAACGTGCGCAAACTGGTGCGGGCTGAAATCAACCGGGCGCTTGTATCATCCTCGCTGGAGTAGATGAAGGTCGCCTTGCAGTCGTCTGATTTTGTGCGACGATCCAAAAATGAAAAACGCGCCGAGTGGCGCGCTTTCTGTTCCGTCTGCTTCTGTCCGCAGGGTCAGGCGGCTTCGGCCTGATCCAGTTCCATTGCGTGGCGACGCTCGCTTTCCTCGCGAGACAGGGCAACCGACGTGCGCACACCCTTGGAGACGAAATCCATCAGACCCTTCACGACCCGTTCATTCGGATCAATACCCGAACACGACAAGACCTCGCGCCCGTCGCGCGACCGGGCCCAGCGGGCAATCTGCTCGGGGCCGTTGCCGTATTTCTTGTCATCGGCAATCGCATCATCCAATGCGGCAAGAACGACGGCAGCAAACAACTTGCGCGCGCGCTGGCCTTGCTCGAAGTTGAAGGCGGTGCTGTCGATGAAGTCTGCCATGTTCAGTCCTGTTCTTGTTCTTGCAATTTCTGCGGCGGCGTCTTTTTCAGCGTTCTGCACGCGAATATGACGGTTTTGTAGCGATTCTGGTGGCGCGGTTTGGAATGGCTGTCATGCGCTAGGTGCATGGCTGCAAGTTTCTTCTACTGCATTTAGTTGCCTTGTCAGGGGCTGCTTGGATAGATATAGCGATCCTCAACATCTCTTCAACCTTTTTGACACGGTTTTGCCATAATGCCCAAAATCAACGGCAACGAAATTCGCCCCGGTAACATTCTGGAGCACGACAACGGCCTGTGGGCCGCGGTAAAGGTCAGCCATGTCAAGCCCGGCAAGGGTGGCGCATTCGCTCAGGTTGAGCTGAAAAACCTGCGCGACGGCCGCAAGCTGAACGAGCGCTTCCGGTCGGAAGACAAGGTCGAACAGGTGCGGCTGGACCAGAAGGATCAGCAATTCCTCTACGAATCAGATGGTCGTCTGGTGTTCATGGACAGCGAAACCTACGAGCAGACCGAGATCGACGCCGAACTTCTGGGGGAGCGTCGCCCGTTCCTGCAAGACGGCATGACGGCAACCGTCGAATACTATGGCGAAGAGGCGCTGTCGGTGCAGCTGCCGCAAAAGGTGGTCTGCAAGGTGGTGGAAACCGAGCCTGTGGTCAAAGGCCAGACCGCGACCAGCAGCTACAAGCCGGCGATTCTGGACAACGGTGTGCGGATCATGGTGCCGCCGTTTGTGGGCGTGGACGAAAATATCGTCGTTCATACCGAACTGATGGAATATTCCGAACGGGCCTGACGCCAGGGGCGCACGGCCGGAAATTCTTTTGAAAGATTTGCAGGAATTCTTCGAAAGCGCAGGGCTGTCCCTCGGGGTGGCCCTTTGCTAGTCCGGCATCAGCGTTGCGTTCCCGGCCTGCATCTGCCCCTCCGCGCGATCAAACCGCAGCCACGCCAGCGCCCGACCGCCCGACTGGGTATAAACCTGGCCTGCGGGTTTGCCATCTGCGGTAATTTCCGTGCCCACCGGAACCGCGCGGTCTATCCGCACCCGTTTGAGGCCCTTTTTCAGCTCGGTCTTGTGTTTCATCCGGGCGGTGACTTCCTGCCCGACATAGCAGCCTTTGCGGAAATCCACGCCCTGCAGGCGCTCAAACCCGAATTCCAGAATGTAGCTGTCGTCGGGAACCAACTCGATTCCCGCTTCGGGGATCAGGTGTTCGACGCGCAGGCCATCCCAGTCCACACCCACTTCCGGCAGGGCTTGGCTGGCATAAAGCCGCCAGCCCATTGCCGGATGGCGCGGGTCGGGCAGGGCGCCCGGCGGGGGCGTATCCACACCGCGCGACAGGTGCAGGGGGCTGGGCATCATCTTCACATCGGCGCGCAGTCGGTACATCGCAAGGCGGCGCAGGGTGGCATCGGCAACGGTTTCGGGCAGGTCGATCAGATACGCCCCGTCCTGTGCCGCAACAAAGAAATCGGCCAGATATTTGCCCTGCGGCGAAAGAAGCGCTGTCCATATGATCCCGTCACCCCTGGTCAACGGGCGCAGGTCGTTGGTGGTCAGGGTTTGCAGAAAGTCGATCGCATCGGTTCCGGCAAGGGTGATCAAGCGGCGGGATTGGGTCATGGGTCAAGATATAGGCGCATCTGGGCTGCGCGAAAGGCGCTAATCGGTGAATTGCAGACGGTGCAGATCGGCGTAAAGCCCGCCTTGCGCCAACAAGGCGTCATGCGTGCCCTGTGCCACGACCCGGCCCTTGTCCATCACCACAATGCTGTCGGC
>JBGSRQ010000126.1:0-6572 GCA_041737515.1 Rhodobacterales bacterium
TGCTGGCCAACCACGGCCCGGTCGTGGCGGGGCGCGATCTTGAGGCTGCCTGCAACGCCATCGAGGAACTGGAGGCCACTGCCCGGCTGGCCCTGCTGACCCGCGGATTGGCACCCCGCGTTCTGACCGGGCCGCAGATCCACGATATCGTCACGACCTTTGATGTGGAATGGGACACATGAAATTCTCGGCCAACCTTGGTTTTCTGTGGGCCGACCGCGCGTTGCCCGATGCCATCCGCGCCGCCCATGCCGCAGGCTTTGACGCCGTTGAATGTCACTGGCCCTATGACACGCCTGCCGCCCAAACGCTGGCCGCACTGCAGCAAACCGGTCTGCCGATGCTGGGCATGAACACCCGGCGCGGCAACACGGCCATCGGTGAAAACGGGCTGTCGGCCCTGCCCGGGCGCGAGGCGGATGCGCGGGCCGCCATCGACGAGGCCATTGTCTATGCCCGCGCCACCGGAACCCGTGCGGTGCATGTCATGGCGGGCAATTCCGGCGGGCCCCGCGCACGGGCGGCCTTTGTAGAGAACCTGACCTACGCCTGCCGGCAGGCCGCAGAGATCACCATCCTGATCGAGCCGCTCAACCCCTATAACGCGCCCGGCTATTTTCTGAACACCACCGGACTTGCCGCCGATATCATCCGCGAGGTGGGTCAGCCCAACCTGAGGCTGATGTTCGATTGCTACCATGTCCAGATCATCGAAGGCGATGTGACGCGGCGGCTGAAGGCACTGTTGCCGCTGATCGGCCATATCCAGATCGCCTCGGTGCCCGATCGCGGCACACCGGATCATGGCGAGCTTGACTATGCCTATGTGCTGCAACACATCACCCGCCTCGGATGGACCCACCCACTGGGCGCCGAATACCAACCCGTCCAGGACATGGATATGGGTTGGATCAACCGGTACCGATAGGCTTCGAAACAGTTTGCCGATCTGCAGAACCGCCTCAAATCACCCTGATACATTCGGAGAGCAACCATGACGAACATCCATGAAAAAATCGGCTTTGTCGGTCTTGGTCTGATGGGGCAAGGGATGGCCAGGAATATTGTCGACAAAGGCTATCCGCTGACCGTCGTGGCCCATCGCAAACGCGCGGCGGTGGATGATCTGGTCGCCCGTGGTGCGGTGGAAGCAGCGTCGATGGAAGATCTGGCACGCGGATGCGATGTTGTTTTCCTGTGTCTGACGGGCTCGCCCGAGGTTGCCGACGCGGTATCAGCGATGAAACCCGGTCTGGCCAAGGGCGCTGTGGTGGTGGATTGTTCGACGTCGGACCCGACCGTCAGTCTTCGTCTGGCCGCAGAACTGGCCGGGATCGGCGTCGATTTTGTTGACGCGCCACTGAGCCGCACGCCGAAAGAGGCCTGGGCGGGCACGCTCGATTGCATGGTCGGCGCAAGCGATGCAAGCTTTGCGCGGGTGCAGCCGATCATTGCGTGCTGGGCGGCGAAGATCGTGCACATCGGCGCGGTCGGCGATGGCCACAAGATGAAGCTGCTCAACAACTTCCTTTCGCTTGGATATGCGGCGCTTTATTCCGAGGCACTGGCCCTGTCACGAAAAGTCGGCATCCCCGTCAGCGAGTTTGACAAGGTCATTCGTGGTGGCCGGATGGATTGCGGGTTTTACCAAACCTTCATGGGCTATGCGCTGGAAGGCAACCGCGAGGCCCACAAGTTCACTCTGGGCAATGCCTACAAGGACATGCGCTATGTGGAGTCGATGGCGAATGCCGCAAGCGTGGCGACGCCAATGGCAAGCAGCGTGAAGAACGCCTTTGCATTGGCAATAGGGACGGGCGGCGACGGACCAGAGGATTATGTGCCGCATCTGTCGGATTTCATTGCCAAGGCAAACGGGCTTTGACCCTTGCGGCACTACGATGATTTTCAGGTTCAGCGGCTCTTTTGACGGCATGGATGCGCCAATGCGATGAGCGTTGAAGCCATCTCACAAGCCATTTCCGACGCATGGGTGAAGGCGAAGGCGCCGTCCGGGTGGCGGACGGATCGACCCATCTAGCGGCTAGCTTTGGTGCCGCCGCGCCATCATCCAGATGAAGAAGTCCCCACCGACAAGACCTGTGACCACGGCGATGGGCAGGTCTTCAGGCGCAACCGCCACGCGGGCCAGCGCATCCGCCCAAATCAGAAAGACAGCCCCCGAAAGCGCCGAGGCAGGCATGACCCGTGCATTGTCCCCTCCGACCAGCAGCCGGAAAAGATGTGGCATCACCAGACTGACAAAGCCGATCAGTCCAGAGAAGGCGACCTTGACGCCAGTGATCAACGCCGCGGCAACAAAGACCGTCAATTGGAACCGCCCGACCTCGATCCTCAGGCTCGCCGCAGTCTCATCCCCAAGGCTCATTGCGTTCAGCCGCCCGGATTGCGCCCAAAGCCAAAGCCCGCAGGGAACCAGCACGGCAATCGGCCAGACGAGGTGGCCCCACTGCGCCAGCCCCAGCCCGCCCAGCATCCAGAACACCACAATATGCGTGGCGCGCGGATCACCAAGAAAGATCAGGATGTTGGCACCGGCCATGATGACGAAGCTTACCGCCACCCCCGCCAGTACAAGGCGGTCGGCGCTGCTGGCACCCGCAAGACGGGCCACGCCAAGGACCAGCATCGTCGCCAGCAGTGCGCCGCCGAAGGCCATCAGCGGCACCGTGAGCACGCCAAGGAACATGCCGGTATGCAACAGGGCCGCGATCGAACCGAAGGCCCCGCCGGACGAGATGTCAAGGAGGTGCGGGTCTGCCAACGGGTTGCGCGTCACCGATTGCAGGGCCGCACCGACCAGCCCAAGGCCCGCACCCACCAGCCCGGCAAGGATCATCTGGCGAAAGCGGACTTCCCAGACAATGTTCGCGCGCCCGGCACTCCAGTCCGGAATGACCAGGCCGGGCACAACCCGGTCCGGTGCGATGCCCCAGACCACTCCGGGCGGAACCCTTTCACCCCGTGAAGATCCACGCCGTGCTGAACGGCGACCTGCCCGGCGTGATCCGCTCCAAAGGGCATTTTCTGGATCGCCACGGGCCCCGATTTGGTGGCCGAGTTCAGCCTTGTTGGATCCATGTCACAGGTCACACCGCTTGGCCGCTGGTGGGCCAGCGCTCCTGCCGAACGCCTGCCCAAGCACCTGGATGCACAGGCCGAAATCGCCGCGAAATGGGCGGAACCCTGGGGGGACCGGCGGCAAGAGATCGTGTTCATCGGCGCAGGTCTGGACCGGGACGCGATCTTTGCTGCGTTGAACGCAGCGATGGTCACCACCTGTGACTTCATGCCCAAGGCATGGTCAAACCTGCCTGATCCCTTCCCGGTCTGGGGGCGGAAGGCGCCTTGACGATGCAGGTCATGCGGTCGCGCGCTCCGGGCTTCGCGGCTTGGATCGAGGCTCTGCCTGCAGGCCAACTCCCCCATCTGCGTGCGCTTGTGACGGTGCCCGCAGTGAAAAGGGCGGTTCATGCCGCCTGCGCGGCAGCCGGTCTGCCGCCGTCCCCTTGGCGGGACATGCTAGCGGGCGATTTTCGCCACCATCATGGCGACGCCGATGGCCCAGCTTCGCCTGAACGTCATCCAGACGGACGCCTGCAAGCGCTTTCTGCTCGACCGCGCCTTCCGTGCGCCTATCGCGGTCGGGGGAAAGAGCTCGGGCCTGTCGCGCCGGAAGGCGGGGTTGCCCGCATCTCAGCCCCAAAGCCCGGCGAGGCCACCATCTTCTGCGGAAGTTCGTGGCCTGGCGAGGGCTGCGGCCTTCTGCACCGCTCGCCACCGATTTCAGGCACTGGCGAGACGCGGCTTCTTCTGGTCATCGACGTGCCAGAGGGCGTTGAAGAAGAATGTGACCGCGGCCAGCCGCAGTGATGCCGGGTAACTGACGATCAGGTTTTACGTCCGTGGATCGGCCCTCAGACCTGCCACCGGATCATTCCTTCTGCGAACGTGGGGCGAAATCTGCGGAACGGTCGTCCGGGGTGCTCAGGCCCAAAAGCACGCACCGGACAACTTCCAGCACGACAGTGGGGTCCATGCCGGACGCCACATCAAGCGCCGCACGCTCGAACAGGGCCGATAGAAGGGAGGCGAGGGGGGCGACGGGCATTTGCCGGAGACTGCCTTCGGCCATCGCCTCCTCAAGGCCTTTGCGCAACGTGGCCGCGTCGTGCCGTGCCTCAATGTCCTGCATGGCATCCCGTCCCAGCACGGCCGGACCGTCGATCAGCAAGAGCCGTGTCCGCCCCTCTGCCTGCATCGCCTCGACATAGGCCGAGGCGCCGGCCACCAGCCGCGCGAAAGCCGTCATCTCCGGGGTGTCTGCCGCCTCGATGGCCTTGGCCACGGTCGCAGAGTCGGCCTCGATGACAGCGTGAAAGATTGCCTGCTTGTCCGAGAAATGGTGGTAAAGTGCGCCCCGCGTCACGCCGGCACCTGCGACGATGGCCGGCGTGCTTGTGCCCGCATAGCCCTGCGCAACGAACAAGTTGCGCGCGGTGGTGATGAGCCTTGCACGCATGTCGGCACTGCGCTCGGGGTTGCTGCGGCGTGCGGATTTATCTTGCATACAGTTTGCCTGTTTGTTAAATGGAAAAACATATAGATTGTATGTTTGTTCGCAGGAGAAGAAAAGCATGAAGATCATCAGTTTCTACCCCGTGCTCATGGTCGAGGATGTCGTTGCCACCGCCGCTTTCTACAACGCGCATCTGCAGTTTCGTCCTGTTTTCGAATCGGGCTGGTATGCGCACCTCCAGCTCGACAGTGATCCGGCCGTCAACCTGGCGATTCTTCAAGGCGATCATGCGACGATCCCGCACGGGGCGCGGGGCCGGGCGGCGGGGCTTTTGCTGAATTTCGAGGTCGAGGATGTGGACGCGGTATATGCCCGGATTGTCGCCGATGGGCTTCCGATCCTGTTGTCCTTGCGGGATGAGGAGTTCGGCCAACGCCATTTCATCACGCAGGACCCTGACGGGGTGCTGATCGACATCATCACGCCCATTCCCCCCAGCGCCGCTTTTTCGGCCAACTACCTTGCGACTCCGTCGCCGCAATAGCCGCAGCATCCAAGGGGAGGACCTTGCGACCGGGCGGCCGCGATCACGCGCAACTTGAGCGTGCGTTGCATGGCTTTCTGGCCGCCTGCTACATCGCAACGCGCCTGAAGGCCGTCAAAGGCCTCGCGCCCTGCGAATTCATCTGCAAAATCCGGACATCGGGACCGGATCGATTCATCCTCGATCCGGTCCGCCAGTTGCCGGGACTGTTCATCTAGGCCGGTGTTGATGCCGTTTCTTCAGCGTCGGCATCCTCTTCGTCATCCGGTTCATCCTCATCCTCGTCCTCGGCCAAAGACCAGGTGATCTGGAACTCCAGTTCCACTTCGTCTCCGTCGCGCTCATGTGCGATCGAAAGGTATGCGTCTTCGGGAATCGTCACGTCTTCGTCGTCCATCTTGATCGTGAACGTCTCACCGCTTTCCAGCGCATCGGCCAGGCGGCGAAGCTCGGCAACAAAGCTGGCGGTCTCGTGCGGAACGTCGATATCGCGGTCTTCGGTCATGGTGTGCTCCTTGGCAGCGGTTGCAAAGACCGTCAGTTGATCCTGCCAACATGACTGCCGGGTGACGCTGCGATGGCAGCTGCGACAAGATTTGAAGACGCGCCGGAATATGGGCAGCCGACCTCTGTGTGGCAGTTGTGGGAAACCCAAATTCCGGTCCGGGACGTCATAAATGCGTAGCAATGCGGGGCTACCTAGACTCGACCGCCGACCAAGGGCAGTCCAGCGCCAGGAGGCTTTCACAATGCTTACGTCGCAGGAAGACGGGGTCGCAGTGGTGACGCAACCCTGGAACATCGGTCGTCGAATTGCTGTTGCGTCGGTTGCGTTTCTGGGACTGGGGTTTCTGGTTTTCGCAACGGCCGGCGCGAATGTCGAAGGCCGGGTGGCCGGGGCAGGGTCGACACTGGTCAACCCGATCCTGCAACGGGTTTCGACATCCTATCAGGGCTATCTTGCCGCCGACCGGGTCGATGTTGTGCAGCAGACCGGCAGCAGCGAAGACTGGACGGCTGGGGCCTCGGCGCTTGACTATGATCCGGTCGGGTCCATCGGCGGGCTGGTGCGGCTGGCGGATCCCGCCGTGACATTTGCTGCAACCGAGGTGCCGGTGTCGCCGACGGATCTGGACAGTCGGGGCTGGGTACAGTTTCCGCTGATCAACGGGGCAGCGGCCCCGATCACCAATCTGGACCTTGGCGGCGCAGCGCTGACGCTCAATGCCGATGTGCTTGCGGGCATCTATCTTGGCACCATCGCCAACTGGTCGGACCCCGCCATCGCGGCGCTGAACGCAGGTTTGGCTTTGCCAGACCTGCCGATCCTTGTGCGGCACCGGGCAGACGGGTCGGGCACGACATGGACGTTCACCGGCTATCTGGCCCAAAGTGCGGCCTGGACCTTGGGTCAAGGCGCCCAGATCGGCTGGGCGGTTGGCTCGGGTGCCGAAGGCAGTCGTGGCATCATCGAGGCCGTCAAGGCCG
>JBGSRQ010000171.1:0-5113 GCA_041737515.1 Rhodobacterales bacterium
TCGCCGCCGAAATGGTCGCGCGGAAATCGGTACGCGAGGACACGGCGCGGGATATCCTGGCGGCGCTGGCGCCCTGAGGCACGCCTCAGGCGAACTGTTCCCGGATCAGCCGTTCGTCCAACCCATGCCCCGGATCGAACAGCAGGCGATGTGCGATGGCTGGTTCCGAATGGACATCCACCGTCACCACATCGCGCACCGACCGCGAATCGGCATCGGCCATGACCGGACGCTTGTCGGGTTCTGTCACCTCAAACCGCACCGTGGCGCCAGCAGGCAACAGCGCACCGCGCCAGCGCCGAGGCCGGAAGGGCGCGATGGCGGTCAGGGCCAGCACCTCGGATTTGATCGGCAGGATCGGGCCAAAGGCCGAATAGTTATAGGCGGTGGACCCGGCGGGGGTGGCCAGCAAAAGCCCGTCACAGACCAGTTCCGGCAACCGCTCGCGTCCGTCAACCGAAATGCGCAGTTTGGCGGCCTGTGGCCCGGCGCGCAGAAGGCTGACCTCGTTGATCGCCAGCGCGTGATGCTCGGCCCCTGCCGTGGTGCCTGCTGTCATCGCCAAAGGGTTGATCACCTCTTCCTGTGCGGCCAGAAGGCGATCCGGCAGGCCGTCCACCTCGTAGGCGTTCATCAGAAAACCGATGGTGCCGCAGTTCATGCCGTAAACCGGAGGGGTGATCGTTTCGGTATCGTGCAGGGTCGAAAGCATGAAGCCATCGCCGCCCAGCGCCACGATCACATCGGCCGCGTCCAGCGCGCATTGGCCATAGCGCGCGGTCAGATTGGCCAGCGCTGTCTGCGCCGCGGGGGCCGTGCTTGCGGTGAAACCTATGCGCATCGGTGGCCCTTTCGGCGGAGGAATTGCCTGCGCCAAGTCTTGCGGTGCAAAGGCCGGGTATTCAACCCCCCGAAAGGCTGCGATAAAGATCCGACGCGCACAATTATTTCGTGCAGAACTTCTGCAGAGTCGTATTCTTACCTTTTCGTAGGTCGCACTCTGCTCTACATAGCCTCGAAATTGATCGCCCCTTGCAGGAGTTTGCCATGACCGCCCCGCACCGTGATTCCGGTTTTTTCACCGAAACGCTCGCCAGCCGCGACCCCGAACTGATGGCCGCGATGACGCAAGAGCTTGGCCGCCAGCGCGACGAGATCGAGCTGATCGCGTCGGAAAACATCGTCAGCCGCGCCGTGATGGAGGCGCAGGGTGGTGTCATGACCAACAAATATGCCGAAGGCTACCCCGGCAAGCGCTATTACGGTGGCTGCCAGTATGTTGATATTGCAGAAGAACTGGCGATCGACCGGGCCAAGCAATTGTTTGGTTGCAACTTTGCGAATGTGCAGCCGAACTCTGGCAGCCAGGCGAACCAGGGCGTCTTTCAGGCGCTGATCAAACCCGGCGATACCATTCTGGGGATGAGCCTTGATGCGGGCGGCCACCTGACGCACGGGGCTGCCCCCAACCAGTCGGGCAAATGGTTCAACGCGGTGCAATACGGCGTGAAACAAGACACCCTGCTGCCCGATTACGACCAGATCGAAGCACTGGCGCTGGAGCACAAGCCCGCCATGATCATCGCCGGCGGATCGGCCATACCGCGCGTCCTCGATTTCGCGCGGTTCCGTGCGATTGCCGACAAGGTTGGCGCATATTTTCTTGTGGATATGGCGCATTTCGCCGGCTTGGTTGCTGCGGGGCTTTACCCCAGCCCGTTTCCGCATGCGGATGTTGCGACAACCACCACCCACAAGACCCTGCGCGGCCCGCGCGGCGGGATGATCCTGACCAATGACGAGGCGATTGCGAAAAAGGTCAATTCGGCGATTTTCCCGGGTATCCAGGGCGGCCCCCTGATGCATGTGATCGCGGCCAAAGCGGTGGCCTTCGGCGAGGCTTTGCGGCCCGGCTTCAAGGATTATCAAAAACAGGTCGTCAAGAACGCACAGGCGCTGGCCGACCAGTTGATGAAAGGCGGCCTCGGCACCGTGACGGGCGGCACCGACACGCATCTGATGCTGGTCGACCTGCGCCCCAAGGGGGTAAAGGGCAATGCCACGGAAAAGGCCCTGGGCCGCGCGCACATCACCTGCAACAAGAACGGCATCCCGTTTGATACCGAAAAGCCGACCATCACTTCGGGCATCCGCCTCGGCACCCCCGCAGGCACCACGCGCGGATTTACCGAGGTAGAGTTCCGCCAGATCGGTGACTGGATCGTGGAAGTCGTCGACGGACTTGCCGCCAATGGCGAAGACGGCAATGCGGCGGTTGAGGCCGGGGTGCGCGCCAAGGTGCAGGCCATGTGCGACAAGTTTCCGATATATCCGGGGCTGTGATCTGACCTGATGGCGGACCTCGTCCCGACACCGCGCCTGGAACGCCGTCTTGGCGACTGGGCGCGGGCGCGGTTGCCGTACGGGGTGGCCGAACTGGTCATGTTCGTGCTGAAACAAGGCTGGGCCTGCCTGTTCGGCGGGCTTTTGTTGCTGGCCATCATCAGCACCAAATTCGTCTGGCAACCCGACTGGCCGGTGCATCGTTATGATGCGTTGGTGGTTTTTGCGCTGGTCACCCAGGCCCTGTTCCTGTGGTTCCGGCTGGAAACGTGGGAGGAGGAGCGGGTGATCCTCTTGTTCCACGCCACGGGCACGGCGATGGAACTCTTCAAGGTGCACGCGGGATCATGGACCTACCCAGAACCGGGCATCTTCAAGCTGCTGGGGGTGCCGCTCTTTTCGGGCTTCATGTATGCATCTGTCGGCAGCTACATGGCCCGCGTGATCCGCATTTTCGACATGCGGTTTGCGCCTTATCCGCCCTACTGGATGACGCTGGTTCTGGCCGCCGCGATCTATGCGAATTTCTTTGCGCATCATTTCGTGGCGGATATCCGCATCCCGCTTTTCGTCGCGACGCTGATCCTGTTTGCGCGCACCCGTATCTGGTTCCGCATCTCGGATCGCGCGTGGTGGATGCCCCTGCCGCTGGCGGCGTTCCTGTCAAGCTTCGCACTTTGGGTGGCCGAAAACGTGGGCACGGCCACGGGAACATGGCTTTATTCCGGGCAGGCACCCGAGCATTGGGTCAGCTTTGCAAAGCTCGGCTCGTGGTATCTGCTATTGTATGTGGCGTTTGTCACGGTCACGCTGGTCGTGCGGTCGGTTCTGATCCGTCAGCCGATCAGAGAAACCCGCGCCACACCAGCACAGCAACGAAAACCGCGACCGCTGCTGCGACGCTGATCAGAACCGACGTTCCAAAGCGTGACAGCGCGGCGCGGCGGCGATCCTTCTGGCCGATGCCACCAAGATGGGCCAGGCATGTATCGTAAGCCTCGGCCAGCGCGGCCGGATCAATCTGCGGCACAAGGCGCGGGGTCTGCGCCATCTCGGCGAAATGCACCAGCCTGGCTGCGGCGGACCGCAGCTTGGCAGGCACCCGTCGTCCGCCGTTTTGCAGCTTTTCCGCCAGACCAGTGCCGCGGATTCGCAACCGGTCTTCCAGAATCCGTGCCACATGGTCGGCCATTTGCGGCGCAGAAGTTGGGGCCATAGCACGCGGGTTCCTGTTCCAGACGGGCCAGAGTAACGGGCGCACCGGGCGTCGGCAACCGGGTCTGGAAGTTGTCCGCCGGTCAGGGTAAGCCTGCGGCATGCTGACCACAATCGACCATCCCTCGACGGCCACTGGCACGCCTCCCCTGATCATCGCGCACGGGCTTTATGGCTCGGCCCGCAATTGGGGCGTGATCGCGCGCCGTCTGTCCGAAACCCGCCGGGTGATTGCGGTGGACATGCGCAATCATGGCGGCTCGCCGCATCTGGCCGGCCACAGCTACGGCGATCTTGCCGAAGATCTGGCAGAGGTGATCGCTGGCATCGGTGGCCGCGCCGACGTGCTGGGCCATTCGATGGGGGGCAAGGCTGCGATGAAGCTGGCGCTGACCCAGCCTGCACGGGTGAACCGCCTGATCGTGGCCGATATCGCGCCGGTCGCCTATACGCATGACCAATCGCAGAACGCATTGGCGATGCGGGGGCTGGACCTTTCCGGAGTGTCGTCTCGGGCCGAGGCCGATGCGCGGCTGGCCGCAACGATACCCGATGCCGCGTTGCGGGCATTTTTCCTGCAATCGCTTGATCTGCACGCGCAACCGCCTGCGTGGCGGCTGAACCTTGACGTGTTGATCGCGGAAATGCCGGGCATCGTAGGCTGGCCATACCCCGTGGGGCGTTTTGACGGGCCGGCGCTGTTTTTGACCGGAACGAACTCCGGCTATGTGAAGCCTGACGATCACCCGGCGATCCTTGAGCAATTCCCGCAGGCGCAGTTTCAGGCGATTGACGGCGCGGGCCACTGGTTGCACGCCGAACAACCCCGCGCGTTCGAGACGGCCGTGGCGGCGTTTCTGGCCGGATAAGCCACGAGGGCTTGCCCGGTAGGGGGATGGGGTTCTACGTTCGGGCTGAACCGTCCCGAGGACCGATGCCACCCGACCTGATCCTGATCAACGCCGATATCCGCACCATGGACACCGCGCATCCGCGCGCAGCGTCCCTTGCCGTGCGGGACGGGCGCATACTGGCATTGGGAACGACAGAGGTCATCTCCGCTTTGGCCGGGCCGCAGACGCGCATCGTCAATGCGGGCGGGCGGCTGGTTCTGCCCGGGTTTCAGGATGCGCATGTGCATCTGCTGGATGGTGGCACTGATCTGATTGCCACCGCAACGCTGTGGGAGGCGGGCAGCCTTGTGGAGTTGCAGACAGCATTGCGCGGGCATGCAGCGCGCTGGCCGGGGTCGATGGTCGCAGGCGCGGGCTGGCAACCGGGGGTTTTCGGCAACAACAACCTGACCGCTGCGGTTCTGGATGCCGCCGTGCCGGACCGGCCCTGCATCGTCTATGACAGCTCGTATCATCAGGCCTGCCTGAACTCGGCGGCGATGCGTATGGCCGGATTGACGCGAGAAATGCCAGACCCCGCACAGGGCCATTTCGTGCGGGATGCACGGGGCGAGCCGACCGGGATGCTGCATGAGGCGGCGATCCAGTGGGCCCTGCCCCGCCTGCCGCAAACCCCGGATGAGGTCTGGCGCGAGGGCCTG
>JBGSRQ010000172.1:0-3764 GCA_041737515.1 Rhodobacterales bacterium
CGAACGCGGCTATCACGCCGAATGGGACATGGCGCGCCCCCGCCTTTCGCGCCCCGTCAATCCCACGGAACGCGGCTTTTATCTGAGCCCGATGACGGGGCGGTTGCGCGCGGCGGGCACGGTGGAACTGGGTGGGCTGGATGCGCCCGCATCGCCGCATCGTATCAACCGGCTGGTCGAGGGGGTGCAGGCCCTTTTCCCCGATCTTGGCGCGCCAGACCGGACATGGATGGGCCATCGCCCGTCGATGCCCGACAGCCTGCCGGTGATCGGCCCGTCACAGGGCGGTGCAAATGTGATCCATGCCTTCGGTCACGGCCATCTGGGCCTGACGCTGGCCCCGGTCACAGCGCGGATCGTGGCCGATCTGGTGGCAGGTCGCGCGCCGGAGATCGATATCGCACCCTATTCGGCGGGCCGGTTCTAGAGCGCGACTGGAAAGACCGCCGCTGAGCGTGCAAATAAGCACGGGCCTGATCTTGGTGCATTGCCGTTCGGCATGCCTGAGACTTTGGTGAAATCTGCACCACGTTCGAGCACGGGAGGGGCGCAACATGACACGCCGCCCGGCTTGGCCGGGGTGACGATCCGATCGGGCAAAAAAGCTGGCATGGCGCTAGAACCCGGCCTCTTGCGGACGCTTCGGCACGCAGCGTCAAAGCCCACCCGGCCATGACCCGTGAATATCCCCGACTTTTGCCAAACCCGCAAACAGCCGCGCGGACGCCCAATAAATGCCGGATTGATCGGCAACTCAAGCTGCGACCAAGACCGGGAACCAAAAGGCTCGCGACGCAGATCATGGGGTGGACCGCCGTCAAATACATCCTCGCAGGTGCACTCCTGTGGTTTCTTGCCGGAGTGTTTCCGGGCGGGTCGCAAGGGTTCGTCGCAAGATCGGACCCGGCGCAACTGATCGTCCAGCGCGTCGATTCACGTCTGGATGAAAATCGGATCAGGATTTATCGCCCGGTGTTTGCGCTGGATACCAAGGCCCGGCCGCGCCCCGAATATGCCGGGAACACCTGGTCGCGCACGACCCCGCATCAGGTTGGAGAGCGTGTGTCAGGCCGCTACGACCCCGAACGCGGTGACATGCAAAGCGACAGCATGATTGCCAGGTCGCTCTGGATTGCGCGCGCGACCAAGATGCTGTCTATCCTGATTGTGCTGCAGGGCGTCCTGATGCTGTTTGGTGTGCCTGAAATCCTGATGCCCATCCGGGTCAGGATCGGAGGATCACGACGGCGTCGCGACTTCGGCCTGTGATACTTTGATCCCGAAAGCCCAACAGAAAATCAGCGACTTTACCGCGCCGGGGCGTTAGATGACGATCAAAAGAGGTTGGTGGGAGTAGCGGTTTGCGCAAGGCATTGGTCACGGGATCGGCGGGGTTCATCGGGTTTCATCTGGCCCAGCGGCTGTTGTCCGAAGGGTGGCAGGTGCTTGGTCTTGACGGGATGAGCGCCTATTACGATGTGGCGCTGAAACAGCGGCGGCACGCGATGCTGTTGCAATCGCCGGGGTTTCGCGCGGTTGAGGGGTTACTGGAGACGCCGGGTCTGGTGGCAGGTCTGATGGCCGATCTGCGCCCTGATGTGGTGGTGCATCTGGCCGCACAGGCTGGCGTTCGCTATTCCATCGACGCACCGCGCAGTTACGTCGAGGCCAACCTGATCGGCACGTTCGAGGTGCTGGAGGCCGCGCGCGCCACGCCGCCCGCGCATCTGCTGATTGCGTCAACCAGTTCGGCCTATGGCGCGAATCAGACGATGCCCTACGCCGAGACCGATCGCGCCGATCACCAGATGAGCTTTTATGCCGCCACCAAGAAGGCGGGCGAGGCGATGGCACATTCCTACGCGCATCTTTACCAGTTGCCGACCACGATGTTCCGGTTCTTCACCGTTTACGGCCCCTGGGGGCGGCCCGATATGGCGCTTTTCAAGTTCGTGAAGGCCATTCTGGGTGGAGAGCCGATTGATGTCTACAACCACGGCAAGATGAGCCGGGATTTCACCTATATTGATGATCTGGTCACGGGCATCACCCGGTTGATCGACGCCGTGCCGGGCGACCGGGTTGCCGACTTTGACAGCCTGTCGCCGGTGGCTCCGTGGCGGGTGGTCAACATCGGCAATGGCGCGCCGGTTCCGTTGATGGATTTCGTGGCCGCGATTGAAACGGCGCTTGGTCGCACAGCGGTCAAGAATTTCATGGACATGCAGCCCGGTGATGTGCCCGCAACCTGGGCCGATGCGCGCCTGATCGAGGCGTTGACCGGCCCCCTGCCCCGCACCGAAGTGGCAGAAGGTGTGGCGCGGTTCGTGGCGTGGTATCGCGCGTATTACAACGTCTGACGGCGCACTTAACCGAAGGTCGCGGGATCGGGGCCGATACGGTCGCCCGCGTCAAGGCCCGCAATCGCCGACATGTCCTCATCCGTCAGTTGCGCGCCAAGCGTGGCAAGGTTCTGGATCAGCCCGGCCTTGCGGGTGGACCGCGGAATGACCGACAGCCCCAGTTGCAGATGCCAGCGCAGGATCACTTGCGCCGGGGAAAGCCCGGTGGTGCGGGCAATGCGGTCGATCACCGGATGCTCGAAACTGCGGCCCTGACCAAGGGGCGTCCAGCTTTGGGTGATGATGCCACGCGCGGCATGGGCGGCGCGCAAGGCGGTTTGCTGAAAGCGGGGGTGCAGTTCGATCTGGTTCAGAACCGGGGTCACGCCGGTTTCATCGGTCAGCCGGTCGATCTGGCCTGCGTCAAAGTTTGACACGCCGATCGAGGTGATACGGCCCTCGTCGCGCAGCGCAATCAGCGCGCGCCAGGTGTCGACAAACAGATCCTTATGCGGGCAAGGCCAGTGGATCAGGCACAGATCAAGCCGGTCCAGCCCAAGCCGCGCAAGACTTTCATCCACCGCGCGTCGTGCTGCATCAAACCCCTGGGCATCGTTCCAGACCTTTGTGGTCACGAAAATCTGGTCGCGCGGCAGACCCGAGGCGCGGATGCCCTCTCCCATGCCGACCTCGTTGCCGTAGATCGCAGCGCCATCAACAAGGCGGTAGCCCAGTTGCAGCGCCTGCGCCGTAACATCGGCGGTCTGACCGCCTCGCACCTGCCACAGGCCAAAGCCCATTTTCGGCACAGTTTTGCTGTCTGACAGAGTAAGGACCGCATTGCGCATCGTGTTTCCCGGCTTTGTTAACAATCGCTAAGGTGGCAAGGAGACGACGCAAGGTCAACCCTGACCCTGCGACAGTTCCGCGCCTGTCAGATGGTCCACCGGTCCACAGAACCAGATTTGCCCGCGCGGGTGGCAATCAGTCTTGCGCGGCCCCCAGAACAAGGTAGTTCAGCTTGAAGACCTCGCCCTGCGCTCCACCAAAGACAAGGGTCACGGGGCCTCGGCCAAGCACCGCACGATTGTCCAGCGGCACTTTGCGTTCGGCAAAGGCAGCGGCAGGGTCCGGGGTGACATCGCCGCGCGTCAGGATCAGAACCGGCCCCTTGGGCAGCGGATCTATCGCCCGTTGCGGAGCCAGAACCCGCAGATCGGGGCGCAACAGGCGCAGATTTCCACCGATGTGGTAATCGGCAAAGACCACCGCCGGGCGCAGACGTTCCGCCAACCCTGCGAGCGGGGCAAAGTCGATACTGCCGGTGGCCCTTCCGCGAAGCCGAAGGTCTGCCATCCCCGCAAGCGTGACCAGCGCAAGCACCACTGCCACCGCCACGAAAACCCGCGCCGCACGCAGCGA
>JBGSRQ010000253.1:0-1692 GCA_041737515.1 Rhodobacterales bacterium
GCACGCCCGCGATGCTGAAGGCCGCAACGCAGTCGGCGGGCATCGGCGGCCAGCTTGACGCGATCCTGTCGGTTGACCCGCTGCGCACCTACAAACCCGGTCGTGCGGTCTATGACCTTGTGGGCCAACATCTTGGCACCAGCCCGGATCAGATTCTGTTCGTATCATCCAACGGCTGGGATGCGGCGGGGGCGGCGGGTTACGGGTTCACGGTCGCATGGGTGAACCGCGCGGGCGCACCCGCAGACCGGATGCCGCACCGCCCCGCGCACATCCTGCCCGACCTTTCCCGCATACCGGAGCTTCTGGCATGACCCGGATATTCACCGCCAGTGACGGCACACGCCTTGCTTACCGGGATGAGGGCGAAGGGCTGCCGCTGCTTTGCCTTGCAGGGCTGACCCGCACGATGGGCGATTTCGATTATCTGCGCCCGCATCTGCCGCCGCTGCGCCTGATCCGGATGGATTACCGGGGGCGCGGGGCCAGCCAATGGACCGGGGCCGCCACCTATACCGTGCCCCAAGAAGCCAGGGATGCGGTGGAATTGCTGGATCATCTGGGTGTGACGCGGGCCGCCGTTCTTGGCACCTCACGCGGGGGATTGATCGGGATGCTGCTCGCCGCCACCGCGAAAGACCGCCTGCTGGGCCTGTGTCTGAACGATGTCGGCCCGGCAATCGAACGGCGCGGGCTGGAGCGGATTTTTGATTATGTCGGGCGCAATCCATCGCTGAAAACGCATGCGGCCTTGGCCGCCGCCCTGCCCGGCGTCATGCCTGGTTTCGCCAATGTGCCGCCCGCGCGCTGGCTGGCCGAGGCGCAGTTGCATTACACCGCCACCGATGCCGGCCTGCGCATCACCTATGACCCGGCGCTGCGGGATGCGTTTCTGGCCGCGTTCGACGGCCCGCCTGCCGACCTGTGGCCGCTGTTTGACGCCTGCGCAGGGCTTCCCCTGGCGTTGATCCGGGGAGCGAACTCCGACCTTTTGTCGTCTGCGACGGCCACCGAAATGCGCACCCGCCGTCCTGACATGATCTTTGCCGAAGTCGCTGACCGCGCGCATATCCCGTATCTGGATGAACCCGAAAGCCTGTCGGCCATCCTCGCCTTCCTGAAAGCCTGTCCATGACCGATATTGCCATGATCGACGCCGCCGCTGCACGCCTTGCAGGCCGCGCCCGGCGCACACCGCTGCTGGCGTCGCCTTTCCTTGATGAGATTGCGGGGCGGCGCGTCTGGATCAAGGCCGAATGTCTGCAACACACCGGATCGTTCAAGTTTCGCGGCGGCTGGTCGGCAGTATCGGCCCTGCCCGAGGCCACACGCAAACGCGGTGTCATCGCATTTTCGTCCGGCAATCACGCGCAGGGTGTGGCCCTGGCCGCCCGCCTTCACGACATTCCGGCGGTGATCCTGATGCCGTCCGACGCGCCGCGCATCAAGATCGACAACACCCGCGCGCTGGGGGCCGAGGTGGTGCTTTACGACCGCACGACCGAGGATCGCGACGCCATCGGTGACACCCTTGCCACCACGCGCGGCCTGCATCTGATCCGCCCTTATGACGACGCGCAGGTTATCGCAGGCCAAGGCACAACAGGGCTGGAGATTGCCGAACAGGCGCGGGACGCAGGCGTTACCACAGCCGATGTGCTGGTCTGTTGTGGCGGTGGCGGCCTGACCTCG
>JBGSRQ010000258.1:0-2383 GCA_041737515.1 Rhodobacterales bacterium
ATGCGCGTGTCACCGCAGCACCGGATGCTGCTGACCGGGGCCGCGCCGGACCTGATGTTTGGCGAACACGAGGTTCTGGCCGCCGCCCGCCACCTGACGTGCCTGCCGGGCATCACCCAGACTCCGGTTGATGACGTGACCTATATCCATCTGATGTTCGACGCCCACCAGATCATCAAGGCCGACGGCTGCTGGACCGAAAGTTTCCAACCCGGTGCACAGACGCTGGGTGATATGGACGCCGCCGCGCGGGACGAATTGCTGACACTGTTCCCCGAACTGGCAACTGAACACGGCCGCAACGGCTATACCTGCGCCCGACTAAGCCTGACCGGGCGGGAGGTCAGGGCGATGTTTGCAATGGAGCGGGCAGCGGCGTGACGGAATCCACGCCGCAACGTGCAAACGCTGGGTCAGTTGCAAACAAGCAGGTTGCCCACCGTCTTGCAGGTCTTGCCATTGCTCAGGTAGGTTGTCGTGCCGATCTGACGCTGCATCGTGCCGTCGGGCTGCAAGCCGCCAGTGATGTCTTTCCGGCGCGTTTCGTAACCGGACGGGGCGGACAAATCGCCTTTTTCCAATGCTTGCAACGGCGGATCCAGCAAGGTCGTTGCGGCAAGGCCATTTGCGATCGTGCCGTCAGCGCAGGGTGTCAGCAATGCTCCGCCCCCGCACCCCTGCGCAGATGCAAAGGGCGCGCTCAGGCTCATCAGAGCAACAACAAGAATGGCTATGCGCATGTGGCTACCCTTTGTAACGTCAACCGGGCTATGGGCCGCTATCTCTCTTTAGATAGGCAGAAAGCAGCGCGTGACAGCCCATCGGCATCAAACGTCGTCTGACATTTCCGTGTGATTGGTCCGTGTGATTGGTCCGTGTGATTGGTCCGTGTGATTGGTCGTCCTTGCCGCCCGTTCGGTGCTCAGGTGCCATTGTCTCCAAAGCGGCGCAGCGATTGCCCCCCTTGACAAACACCCCCCAACCCGCCATCTGACCCTGATCCGAGAGCCCGTGCCGCGTGAGCATGTGAAAGGCCCGGATGAAAAGGTTCCCACAGTCACGCAGGGGCACCGCGACCGGATCGGCGCGTGTGGCATTCGGCCAGATCGTCAGCTTCCGGCCGCCCCTAAGTCTGTGCCGCATTCTGCGGCAGGGCCGCGATTCTGGCGGGCTGACCGCCTTTGAAAGATTGAAATGACCACCTTCGAAAGCCTGGGCCTAAGCCCGAAACTGACCAAGGGCCTTGAAAAAGCCGGCTACACCACCCCGACCCCGATCCAGACGCAGGCAATCCCGCATATCATGCAGGGCCGCGATCTGATGGGTCTGGCGCAGACCGGCACCGGCAAGACGGCGGCGTTCGGCCTGCCTTTGCTGCACCGCCTGCTGGACATCGGCAACCCGCCGGGGCCGCGCAATGTGCGCGCGCTGATTCTGGCCCCGACGCGCGAACTGGTCAGCCAGATCGCGGATAACCTTGAGATTTTCACCAAGGGCACGCCCACCAAGGTGATGATGGTCACTGGCGGCGCGTCGCTGTTTCGGCAGACCGAAAAGCTGGCGCGCGGCACCGATGTGCTGGTCGCCACCCCCGGCCGCCTGATCGACCTGCTGGACCGCAACGCGCTGAGCCTTGAGCAGTGCGGCTATCTGGTGCTGGACGAGGCCGACCAGATGCTGGACATGGGCTTCATCCATGCCCTGCGCAAGATCGCGCGTCACCTGCCGCTGAAACGTCAGACGCTGCTCTTTTCGGCCACGATGCCGAAACTGATCGAGGATCTGGCGCAGACCTATCTGCGTGATCCGATCAAGGTGCAGGTCGCCCCGCCGGGCAAGCCGATCGAGAAGATCGCACAATCGGTGCATTACACCCCGCAAGGCGACAAGGCCAAGCTTCTGGAAAGCTACCTCAAACAGCATCCGGGCGAGATGGCGCTGGTCTTTGGCCGCACCAAGCACGGCTCGGAAAAGCTGATGAAGCTGCTGGTTTCCTGGGGCTTCAAGGCAGGCTCGATCCACGGCAACAAAAGCCAGAACCAGCGCGACCGCACCCTGACCGAATTCCGTGAAGGCACGCTTGAGGTGCTGGTGGCAACCGATGTGGCCGCGCGGGGCATCGACATTTCCGGCGTGCGCCACGTCTATAACTACGACATGCCGAATGTGCCGGAAAATTATGTGCATCGCATTGGCCGGACCGCGCGTGCGGGTGCCGATGGCAAGGCGGTGGCGTTCGTCGCCCCGGCCGAAATGGACGAGTTGAAAGCGGTGGAAAAACTGCTGAAAACCACCATTCCGGTGATCGGCGGCGCGCCGTGGGCGATGTCGGATATCGCGGCGGCACCAAAGCCCAGCCAGAACCGGGGCCGCCCGCAGCAAG
>JBGSRQ010000289.1:0-4919 GCA_041737515.1 Rhodobacterales bacterium
CGCAGCCTTCGCGACCAGCTTTTGCGTGAGGCCCGCCGCCAGCGGATAGACAGGCTCGTAGGCCGGCAAATCGTCCGCTTCCTCAGGCCGCAGGACGTGGTCGGGGTGCACCATCTGGGCTATGCCGTCAAAAATCTCCACCCGCCCGGACACCAGCCGCTTTTGCCCGGTGGGCAGCAGTTTCGTCAGGTAATCGCCCTTGGCATGAAAAAACACGAGCTGGAATTCGAACGCCGCATCCCGCACCATCACGCGGTAGGGGCGGCCCTTCGTGCGGGGCGGAAAATGGCCGCCCACGGTGACCTCTACCGTCACAGTACAGGGCGGCACCACATCGCGCACCGACGTCTTGCGGGCGCGATCAATCCCGGAATGGGGCAGCAGGAACAGCAAATCCTTCGGCCGTTCCACCCCCAGGCCACTGAAGGCCTTGGCGGATTTCGGCCCCACGCCCTCCAGCGTTTCCAGATCGGCATAAAGCGGGAACAGAACCTCTGGCCGACTCACGGCGTGCCAATCAGGGCGATCCAGGCGTCCTCATCAATCATCTCGACCCCCAACGCCTCGGCTTGTTTCGCCTTTGACCCCGCCCCCGGCCCCGCCACCACCAGATCGGTCTTTGCCGAGACCGAGCCTGCCACCCTGGCCCCCAACGCCTCGGCCCGCGCCTTGGCCTCGGCCCGGCTCATCTTTTCCAGACTGCCGGTGAAAACTATGGTTTTACCTGCAACCGGACTGTCAACCGGCGCGCGGGCGACGGCATCCTGAACGCTCAGATGGGCGACCAGCGCATCAATCGCCCGGCGCTCTGCGTCCTGATGAAAAGTCGTGACGACCGAGGCCGCAAGCACATCGCCCACGCCGTCAATCGCGGTAAGCTCTGCCCAATCCGACCCCGCCTTGATGTCAGCCAGCGTCATCGCGGACTCGAACGCCGTCCAGGTCCGGTAGTGGTTGGCCAAAAGCGCCGCCGAGCTTTCTCCGACATGCCGGATGCCAAGCGCAAAGATCAGGCGGTGCAGCGGGATGGTGCGCCGTTCCTCGATTGCGGCGAACAGGTTTTCGGCGGACCGCGCGCCCCAACCATCACGATTTTTCAGTTTTTGCAGAGGGTTGGCAGCGTCTCTTCGTGCAAGGGTAAAGATATCGGCGGGGGTTTTCACGGGCAGATCGGGGTCGTTGAAAAACGCCTCGATCTGTTTCGCACCCAGCCCTTCGATATCAAACGCACCCCGGCTGACGAAGTGCTTCAGGCGCTCCACCGCCTGCGCGGCACAGATCAGTCCGCCCGAGCAACGGCGCACGGCGTCGCCGTCCTCGCGCGGGGCGTCCGACCCACAGATGGGGCAAACGGTAGGAAATACAAAGAGTTGCGCACCCTCTGGGCGCTGCAGGATATCCACATCCGCAATCTTGGGGATCACATCGCCCGCCCGGTAGACCTGCACCCAGTCACCCACCCGGATATCCTTGCCACCGCGGATGGGCGCGCCCTTGCTGTCGCGCCCGGCAATGTAATCTTCATTGTGCAGCGTCGCGTTTGAAACAACCACGCCGCCTACGGTAACCGGGGTCAACCTTGCAACCGGCGACAGGGCCCCGGTGCGGCCAACCTGGATGTCGATGCCCAGAAGCCGGGTCCAGGCCAGTTCAGCGGGGAATTTATGCGCGATCGCCCAGCGGGGCGTGGCAGACCTAAAACCCAGACGCCGTTGCAGCGCCAGGTCGTTCACCTTGTACACCACGCCGTCAATATCATACCCCAAAGTCGCGCGCTGCGCCTCGATGGTGCGGTATTGCGCCAACAGATCGTCAGGACCGTGGCACAGGCGGGTCAGCGGATTGGTCTGAAAGCCCAGAGACGCAAGCCGTTCAATCGCTGCCATCTGGGTATCGGCCAAAGGGTCCGACACCTCGCCCCAGGCATAGGCGAAAAACCGCAGCGGGCGGGCGGCGGTGATGGCCGCATCAAGCTGGCGCAGCGAGCCTGCGGCAGCATTGCGCGGGTTGGCAAAGGTTTTGCCGCCGGTTCTGGCCTGCCGCGCATTCAGGGCGGCAAAATCGTCATGGCTCATGTAAACCTCGCCGCGCACCTCCAGCACGTCGGGGGCGCCGGCAAGCCTTTGCGGAACATCGCGGATCGTGCGGGCATTGTCGGTGACGCTTTCGCCCACCTCACCGTCGCCGCGCGTCGTGGCCTGCACCAGCGTTCCGTTTTCATACCGCAGGCTGAGCGACAACCCGTCGATCTTGGGTTCGGCGGTATAGGCCAGCGCATCGGTGTGGCCCAGATACTTGCGCACGCGGTCTTCGAAATCAGCAACATCCGCATCGTTAAAAGCGTTCTCAAGGCTAAGCATCCGGACGGCATGGCGGCTTTTGGTGAACCCGTCTGCAACCGGCGCACCGACCGCATCGCTTGGGCTGTCATGCCGTTTCAGCGCCGGAAACCGCGCCTCGATTGCAGCATTGCGGCGCTTGAGAGCGTCATAATCCGAATCGGTCATCCGCGGCGCGTCTTCGGTGTGATAGGCCAGGTTCGCCGCAGCGATGTCTCGCGCCAGCGATGCAAGTTCCGCCGCAGCCTCGGCTTCGGACAGGTCCTCTACTGATTTGCGCTCGTCCATCGCGTCGCCCCCTAACCCCACAAAGGTTTAGGAGAGAGGCGACGCAAGGTCCAGTGCCAGCCCTCGGGTCGTGTCAGTGATCATGCCCGGTCTGTATCACACTCGGCCCGGTCAGGCCCCGATCGCAAAGCGGCGTTCCGCCTCAACCGGAGCGGGGTCGCGCAGCACATATCCGCGGCCCCAGACGGTTTCGATGTAGTTCGCCCCCCCCGTCGCCTCGGCCAGTTTCTTGCGCAATTTGCAGATGAAGACGTCGATGATTTTCAGCTCGGGTTCGTCCATGCCGCCGTAAAGATGGTTCAGGAACATCTCTTTCGTCAGGGTTGTGCCCTTGCGCAGGCTGAGCAGTTCCAGCATCTGGTATTCCTTGCCGGTCAGATGCACGGTCTTGCCATCCACATCGACGGTTTTCGCATCCAGATTGACCGCGAAAAGCCCGGTCTTGATGATGGATTGCGAGTGGCCCTTGGACCGGCGTATGATCGCGTGGATGCGCGCAACCAGTTCTTCGCGGTGGAACGGCTTGGTCAGATAATCATCCGCACCAAAACCGAAGCCCTTGATCTTGCTGTCTGTATCGTCGGCCCCTGAAAGGATCAGGATCGGTGTCTCGATCCGGGCCAGCCGCAACTGACGCAGAACCTCATGCCCGCTCATATCCGGCAGATTGAGATCCAGCAGGATCAGGTCGTAATCGTATAGCTTCGCCAGATCTATGCCGTCTTCGCCAAGGTCGGTGCAATAGACGTTCAGGTTGGCATGAGTCAGCATCAGTTCGATGCTTCGCGATGTCGTTGGGTCGTCCTCAACCAGAAGAATGCGCATTCAAATCTCTCCGCGTCGGTGCCATGTTCGTTAATCACTGTGGCGAGCATTGGTTAACTGACGGTTACTGTCGCAGAGGGATTTCGAAAAACAACTTAAAGTTGTCGATATTTCTGCAAAGTCGTGACCTTCAGGGCTTTTTCGCCATGTGTGGCCACAGCGTCACGCCAAAGCGCAAACTCCTCCTCTGACAAGGCGTAGCGTTCGCGCGCCTCGGCCTCGGGGATAAGACCGTGAATCACCGCCTTGACCACCACGGCCTTGCGACTTGCGACCCAGCGGCGGGTATCGGCAGGCGGCAGGTCGGCCCGGCTGATCACTGACCCGTCCGGCAAGGTCACCTGTCGCGGCCCGTCGACTTTTTTCAGAAACATCACAACACCCTTGTCCTTTGATGCAAAGACTGCGGCAACAGACTTAAGCAAGGATGAAACGAAGGGTTGAGAGTAGATCGCATTTTCCTATATTGCGTAGCACTTCCAACCCCGGATGCCGCATCATGCTTGATCACCCGCTGAATTCGCTTGGCCTGCCGAAAACGCCCGCAGACACGCGGGTGGTCGTTGCCATGTCGGGTGGCGTCGACAGCTCGGTTGTGGCCGCACAACTGGCCGAGGAAGGCTATGATGTGGTGGGGGTGACCCTGCAGCTTTATGATCACGGGGCGGCGCTGGCAAAAAAGGGAGCCTGCTGTGCCGGGCGTGATATTCATGATGCAAGGCGGGTGGCCGAAACCATGGGCTTTCCGCATTATGTGCTGGATTACGAGAATACATTCCGGGAGGCGGTGATTGACGAATTCGCAGATGCCTATCTGGCGGGCGCGACCCCGGTGCCCTGTATTCGCTGCAATGAGCGGGTGAAGTTCAAGGATCTTTTGAACACCGCCCGTGATCTGGACGCCGACTGCATGGCGACGGGCCACTACATACAGCGCCAGATGGGCGTGCGCGGGGCAGAGTTGCACCGGGCAACCGATGCCGCGCGCGACCAGAGCTATTTTCTGTTTTCGACTACGGCAGAACAGCTTGAATATCTGCGCTTTCCCCTGGGCCATCTGGCGTCAAAGGCAGAAACCCGTGCGCTGGCCGCGCGTTACGGGCTTTCGGTCGCCGACAAGCCCGACAGTCAGGACATCTGCTTTGTCCCAAACGGCAACTATGCCGCCGTGATCGAAAAACTGCGCCCGGGGTCGGCGGAACCGGGCGAGATTGTTGACATGGCGGGCCGCGTTCTGGGCACGCATCCCGGGGTGATCCATTACACCGTGGGGCAGCGACGCGGGCTTGGCATTGGCGGCCTTGGTGATCCGCTTTATGTGGTGCGGCTGGATGCGGATGCGCGGCGCGTTGTCGTGGGGCCGAAAGAGGCGCTGTCAACGCGGGTCTTTGCGCTGCGCGAGATCAACTGGCTGGGAGATGGCGCGTTTGATGCGCAGGGCGAGTGGCATGTGGAGGTCAAGGTCCG
>JBGSRQ010000293.1:0-12075 GCA_041737515.1 Rhodobacterales bacterium
GACCCGCGCGTGCCTGACCCGCTGCCCGCCTTTCCCGTTTTGCTTGGCGTCATGGCAGTGACGGCGCTGTTCTGCCGCTGGGCCGGCTTTGCGATCATGCGATATGTCCCCGCCAGTCCCCGGATCGAAGCCGCCCTGCGCGCAACACCCTTGGCCGTGATGGCGGGAATCACGGCCCTTGCCGCGCAGAGCGGCGGGTTGGCCGAAGGCATGGCACTGGCGGGTGTCATTGGCCTTGCCCATCTCATCGGGAATGACGTGATCGCCGCACTCTGCGGGGTGGCGATAGTGGCCACGCTGCGTTGGTGGGGCTGGGGCTAGGCGCCCCGGTCGATCCTGACCTGAAAGCAGTTGTTCCGCGCCGACCGAAGGTGAACATAGGCCACGCGCGGGTCGTTCAGCCGGGCTTCGGCCCCGGCTTTGATCTGGTCCAGCGGCGTCAAGGCCCCGGTGCCATACACAATCCGGTCATCCGGACCATAGCCGCGCAGAATGTAATCGGGCGAGTCCAGTATCGCGGGCACGTCGGCCCCGCCCCCTGCCGCACAGGCATCGGCGCACAGGAAAATCGGGCCAAGTTCGGCATAGGGCTGGGGGGCGGGAAACGGTCGATACGCCAGAACCAGCATCGCCGCCCCTGAGGGGATGTTCTTCAGGCAATGTCGGCACGGTGTGCCGTCCCCATCCGACACATGTCGTTCGGGTGCCATGCCGTTGGCATCGGGCGCACCCGCTTGATAGGCGCGGGCGATTTCGGTGGGAATGGGTGTGAACTGAATGGTCATGCGACGCTCCTCTTTCCACAACCCTGCGCCAAAGCCGAACCGGGCTCGACCCGGTTCCTGCGCAATCCGCGTCGTTGGTCAAACCGGCTCGATCAACCGCCCCATCGACCGCCCGGCCAGAATGTGCAGGTGGTAATGTGGCACTTCCTGATGCCCGTTGACGCCCGCGTTCGAGATCACCCGGTAGCCGTCACCCGGCGCGATCCCAAGGCTTTCGCAGATCTGCGCGCAGGCTCGATGAAAATCGACCATCTCATCCGCGCTGGCGCGGGCGGCGAAATCATCGAACGTCACATAGGCCCCCTTGGGAATGACCAGGACATGCACCGGCGCCTGCGGAGAAATATCGTGAAACGCCAGCGTATGCGCGGTTTCCAGCACAGTCTTGTTGGGAATTTCGCCACGCAGGATGCGGGCAAAGATATTGGTCGGATCGTAGGTATGGGGCATCTGATCAATCCACAAAAAGATACTCGGTTTCAACAATTTCGCGGGCCTTATCGACCGGAATACCAAGAAACGACGCCAGTGGCATCACGTTTTCTTCCGGGCTTGCGGCCTCGCGCAAGCGGTAGAAGCCCTCGAAATCCGCATCCCGGATGCGGTCGCTTTCAAAGCGGACATCATATCTGATCGTGGGCAACAGGCGGTCGATCGTTTCAGTCGGCGTGCGGTCCCCGGCCAGACCGACACGGCGGGCATGACCGATCAGATATTCGTCGGTAAAGGTGCAATCCACCTCCAACAGGCGCGTCGTCGACCGATCCGCGTAAAAGTCTTGCATCAGTTCGACATTTGCAGGGTCGATGCAGACCACAAGCTGATCGGTATTCCAGTAGTCAAACAACATCCGCATCAGGGCGCGGCGATGGCGGGTGCGCTTTTCCAGCGTCGTCTGGATGCCTCCCAGATCGGGCAGCGCCGTCGCCTCTTCGTTAAACAGGTAATCCACCGTCGGCAAACCCGTCACCTTGCGGATACGTTCAGCCAGGCGCTTGGCAACATGCCACTTCTTGCACACCACAATCATCAGCGTCCGCTCGCGCCCAAGGGTGCTTTCCGTTTCCCAGAAGCGCGGCGCGAACCGCCGCCCGATCCGCCCCCGCCCGGTCAGGAACGTGAAAAGACTGCGCCCCTCGTTCGAGATCGGGAACTGGGCTCCGGTTGCCGAATACAGTTCACCCAACCGCGTTTTCAGCTCTTTCGCCTCAGGCGAGATCTTGCGGGCAAACAGATAGTCCTGACTGATCAAGAGGTCATACTGGTCGTTGTAAAAGTTCACCGGCATCCCGTAGTCGGTGAACAACAGGAACGTCAGCGCGCGGGTGCGAATCTCGTCCTGCGGCACCAGATGGCGCACGAGGGTCTGAAAGAACGTCTCATCCGGAATCCACGTCGTCGCAAAGAACCGCATGGCATCGCGGCGGCGGCGGGTGAATTCCAGAATCCATTCGATCGTGCGGCGGCGCAGGCACCACCATTGGCTGCCGATCTGGATCTGCAGATCGGCGGGCACCTGGCGCTGCAGACCCAGTTTCTGCTGCACCGCCATCGAGCCGTAGAACAAGCGTTTGTGCGTGCGCTCGTTGAACCAGTGTCGATAGATCAGACGTTCTTCCTTGATCCCGGTCTTGATCCAGTCCGAGTTGAAGAAGTCAAAGCTTTCAATATAATCAACGTCTTCCTTGTCCAGAAACGCGTGTGCATATTCAGCCGACTTGATCGGCATGCAATCGCCCGAAAGCATGTAGAAATGCGTGGCACGCGGAAACGCCGCCTCGGCCGCCTCGACCGCAAGAAGCGTGGCCGCAACCAGGCTCCACGCGCCCCAGCCGCATTTGACACGGCGCCGGGCAAACACGACCGAGGGATTCTCGGCCAAAGCCTCCTGAATCAGGTCGAACTCATTGCTCTTGGCGCGGGCATCAAAGTGGATGGCCACGAAATCACCCGCCGATGTCAGCCGCTGCGCCTGCGCGATGATCCCTGCGGCATCCTTGTGGCACAACAAAATATAGGCAATTCTCGCCATTTCGGAAACTCTCAGCCTTACATCATCAGCATTGTTTCCCTAAATAGCTTTATCGGTCATTGAAAAGACAGAGTTTCTTTGCTTTTTAGAGACCAAATAGTGCCAGACCGTTTCGGCGGCTAAAGCGTTGGAGGCGGTGAGTATGGGTTTCCCCGGAACATGGATGACGGAAAGCGAAAGTGTCGTGTACCGCGTGGTGCCCAAATGCGCCTGCTCATCCATCGGGCAGATCATGTTCTATTCCGATCATGGCCGCTTCTTTGACGGCGATATCCACGACGCCACCGCTGACATGCACAAATGGGCGATCGAGGAAAGCCAGCCGCTGATCGAGCGGAACGTGAAAACTCATAAGTCCTATGCGTTTACCTGCGTGCGCAATCCCTATACGCGGATATTGTCGTCTTTCTTCGACAAGATCTGCGGGATTCAGCGTAACGGGAAACGCTACCGGGGCAACCTTGTGCCACTTCTGACGCAGAAATACGGCATCGAAGTTGGCGGCGACGATGGCAAGGCCGAGTTTGATCAGATCGCCAGTTTCCGCCGGTTCTTGCTGTTCACGCGCGACACAATCCGCTTTCGCAAGCCGATGGAGCCTGACATTCACTGGTCCGCGATGGCGGGCCATGTCTCGACCTATATCGTGAACGGCGGGCGCTACGACCACATCTTTTTCACCGAGAAATTCGATGAAGGAATGCAGGTCGTGCTGGATGCCATTCCGAACAAGCACAAGATAAATCTCAAGAAAATTCCCCGCTTCAACGAAAGCGAAGGGCACGGACCGAAACGGCTGCACCCGGTGGAAGATTACTTCGACGATCTGTCACGCCATCTGATGTGGGAAATCTACAAGCGCGACTTCCAGCTTTTCAAATATGATTTCGACAATCCGGCCAACAAGATGCCGCTGGCCGCCGTCGATCTTGATGAAGTTCACGCCAAGCTGGGCGAATAGCGCGACGCTTTCCGGGCCCGTCCTCTTGGACCGCAAAAAATCTATGGTCGGTTCACGTTACAGCGCTATCTGGCCGCAGGAACGAATGCCGGGGGCGTGATGTCGATTGTTCTTATGTTGGGCAGCGGCCCGAATGTGCTTGCAGCCCGAGATTTCGCGCGGGCGGGCCTTGATGCCATTGTGACCATCAACAACGCCTGGGCGGTGCGGCCCGATTGGGATTATCTGGTCTGCCCCGAGGATTTTCCAGCCGACCGCCGCCCCGTCGATCTGACCGCGCAGCAACGCGTCATCGAAGCGCAAGCTTTTGTTCCCGCTCAGAATGCTTACGGCGGTTTCGTTTATGCCGGGGGCACGATGGCGTTCACGGCATCTTATTGGGCGCTGCATGCCTTGCGCCCGAAAGTGATGGCCTATCTGGGCTGTGACATGGTCTACCCTGCCGCCACGCAGACGCATTTCTATGGCAACGGCGCGCCTGACCCGTTGCGCAAGGATGTGACGCTGCGCTCGCTGCCAGCAAAATCGGCTCGGCTGATGTGCATGGCCGCGGCGCAAGGCTGCGCCTTGGTCAACCTTTCGGGCGACAAAAGCCGTCTGATCTTTCCGCGCGCGGGGGTGGCCGATCTGCCGGGCATGGCACCTCGCACCATCAACGTCGACCGCATGAAGCTGGCCCTGCAGCGTGAGGATGCTCTTGGTTACGTCGTGCCCTCGGGCCGCTATTGGGAGTCCAGCGATGTCTTTGACACCGCCGAAATAGACGCGCTGGACCGTCTTTGGTTGCAGGCCGCCGTCAGCGGAAACTGCCAGTCCAAAGCGGCGTAAGCATCACAGAACCCCGTGCTTGCAAAACAGCGCCGTCAGATCGGCCTCGGGCCGCGCGCCGATGTGGCTGATCACCTCGGACGCGGCGATGCAGCCCATTTTGCCGGCGGTTTCAAGCGCGTGCCCGTTGGTGATGGCCCAAAGGAACGCACCCGCGAACAGATCGCCAGCACCTGTCGCATCCACAATTCGCGTTGGCACGGCAGGCACATGCCACCGGGAAGCAGCGGACAGGATATGCGCGCCGTTCTCACCATCGGTGCAGGCCACAATCTCGACCTCGGCGGCGGCGGCGGCAAGGGCCGTCTCGAAATCATCGGTCTGATACATCGAAAGCAACTCGGCCCGGTTCGCAAACAACAAGTCCACATCGGCGACAATCATCTGACGGAAGGCGTCGCGGTGACGCTCCACGCAGAAGGGGTCCGACAGGGTGATCGACACCCGGCCCGCAGCACCCTTGCAGGCCGCAATCGCCTTGGCAAAGGCCTGATGGCTGGCCGGGCCGTCAAAGCGGTAGCCTTCCAGATAGATCCATTCGGTCTGCGACATCTGCGCATCATCAATATCATCGGGCGTCAGAAATTCGGACCAGCCCAGATAGGTGTTCATCGACCGCTCGCCATCGGGCGTTACCAGAATGATGCAGCGCCCGGTTTCCTGCTGATCGCCCATTGCCAGCGGCGTCTCGTAAACCGCTCCTTGCGCGCGCAGGTCATGGGCGAAAATCGCGCCAAGCTGGTCATCGCGCACCTTGCCGACATAGGCCGTGCGGCCCCCCAGATGGGCGATGCCCGCGATGGTATTGGCCGCCGACCCCCCCGACACCTCGCGCGCGGGGCCGATCCGATCATACAAGGCCACGGCGCGCGGCATGTCGATCAGCTGCATTATTCCCTTGCCGATGCCATGCGCAGCCAGAAAGCCGTCGTCCGCATGGGCCAGCACATCAACCATCGCATTGCCGATGCCGACCACCTGAAACTTCTTCATTCTGACTTATCCTCAAATTGGCACAGATCGCGGATCGGGCAGATACCGCATTTGGGTTTGCGCGCGATGCAGATATATCGCCCGTGCAGGATCATCCAGTGATGCGCATGCTGCTGGAATTCGGCGGGGATGTGATCTTCGATTGCGCGTTCCACCGCATCCACATCTTTGCCGGGGCAGACGCCTGTGCGGTTGCCGAAACGGAAGATGTGGGTATCAACAGCCTGCGCCGGAATATGCCACCACATGTTCAGAACCACGTTCGCCGTCTTGCGCCCAACGCCGGGCAGCGATTGCAACGCGGCCCGACTGGAGGGCACCTGACCGGCGTATTCATCCACCAGAATCCGGCTGAGTTTGATCACGTTGCTGGCCTTCTGGCGGAAAAGACCGATCGTCTTGATCGCCTCTGTCAGCCCGGCCTCGCCCAGATCAAGCATCTTTTGCGGCGTATCAATGGTGGCAAACAACGGCCGTGTCGCCTTGTTCACCCCGGCATCGGTGGCCTGCGCCGAAAGGGCGACGGCCACCAGCAGGGTATAGGCGTTGACATGATAAAGCTCTCCCTGCGGTTCGGCCTCAAGGGCCTGAAACCGGGAAAAGATGGTGTGGATCGGGTGATATCCCAGTTGACGCGCCATGTGGCCCTCATGCCAAAGGCGGGCGGTCACGGCAAGCGATGCTTGCCGTTTTGCGCAGTTTTCGGGTCGCAGCGCAGGGTCGCCCCGCGTATCCTTGCCCAAAGAAGGAGCATTCGATGGACCCCGCATCCCCCAATTACCACTACAGCGTCATCGCCCGCGCGTTGCAGGTGATCGACGGTGCCGGGCCGGGTCTGACGCTGGACGGTCTGGCCTCCGAAATGGGGATGAGCGCGGCGCATTTTCAGCGTCTGTTCTCGCAATGGGTCGGCGTCTCTCCCAAGCGCTATCAGCAATACCTGACACTGGATCACGCGCGCCATCTGCTGGCCGATCGGTTCACGGTGCTTGAAACCTCGCTTGCCACCGGGCTTTCGGGCGGCGGTCGGCTGCACGACCTGTTCCTGCGGTGGGAGGCGATGAGCCCCGGCGACTATGCGCTGGGGGGCGAAGGTCTGACCATTTTCTGGGGCTGGTTTGACAGCCCCTTTGGCCCCGCACTGGTGATGGGCACCGGCAGGGGCATCTGCGGTATCGGCTTTGCAGCAGAAACCGGCGCCGAGGCGACGTTCGAAGACCTGATCGCGCGCTGGCCAAAGGCCGCTTACGTCGAAGATGCGGCGCTGCTGCGCCCCTGGGTGATGTCGGCCTTCGGAACCGCGTCAAACCGCAACGCCGACACGCCGGTGTACCTGATCGGCGCGCCCTTCCAGATCAAGGTGTGGGAGGCGCTTTTGCGGATTCCCACTGGCCATGTCACCACCTATGGCGAGATTGCGGGCAGTATCGGCAACGCCAGAGCGGTGCGCGCTGTGGGCACCGCGGTGGGGCGCAATCCGGTGTCGTGGTTGATCCCGTGCCACCGGGCCATGCGCAAATCAGGCGGGCTGGGAGGCTATCATTGGGGCCTGCCCGTGAAACGCGCGATGCTGGCATGGGAGAGTGCGCGCGTCGATGCTGCATCACGCGCAGCATCGTGATGCGCGGAAACTTGCCAAGCCGAAGGTTTGGCTTTTTGGAACCAATGCGGCTTGATATACGTTAGATCAAGTCCGGGAAAAACCCGGTGTCCATAACGAGGCTGCGAGATGACATTGAAAACCCCATTTGCCTTGGCCCTGGTGGCCACCTTCGGCCTTGCGGCCTGCGACGTTGACCCCAATGCCTACCCCAATGATCCCGGCGCGCGCACCAAACAGGGCGCCATCGCAGGTGCCGTTCTTGGTGGCATCGCCGGTGCCTCGGCCAGCGATAACGAACTGCGCGACGGTGCTTTGGGCGCCTTGGCGGGCGGTCTGATCGGCGGCGCGATCGGCAACTCGCTTGATAAACAGGCGGCGGCGCTGCGCGGATCGCTCAGCGGTAACACCACGGTCACCAACAACGGCAATTATCTGACCGTGACCCTGCCGCAGGACATTCTGTTCGCCGTCGACAGCGCAAGCCTGCGCCCCGACCTGCGGCGTGATCTGCAGACAGTCTCGCGCAACCTGATCGAATACCCCAACAGCCAGATCGAAGTGATCGGGCACACCGACGACACCGGGGCCACTGCCTACAATCAGGACCTGTCAGAACGCCGTGCGGCAGCCGTCGCGTCGGAACTGACCGCGAATGGAGTGCCGTTCAACCGCGTGTCGTCCTATGGCCGTGGCGAGGCGCAACCGATTGCATCGAACCAGACCCGGCAGGGTCAGGCGCAGAACCGCCGCGTGGAGATCATTATCCGCCCGACGAACTGAAACGGATGACATCGCAAGGAGGGTGGGCCTTGGGTCCGCCCTTTTTTCTTGCGGTTTTCCCGGTGCGGTCATAGTTTCTGACCAATCCCGGGGAACAAGATGCCGTTTGAAAAGGTCCACACTGAAAAGCTGTCGCAGACCGTGGTTCGCCAAATCGAGCTTTTGATCCTACGCGGCGTGTTGCGGCCCAGCGAGCGCCTTCCGTCAGAGCGGGAACTTTCCGAACGTATGGGTGTCTCGCGTCCCAGCCTGCGCGATGCCGTGGCGGATCTTGAGGAACGCGGCCTTCTGGTCAGTCGCCCCGGTTCGGGCATCTTCGTGGCGGAAGTGTTGGGATCGGCATTTTCGCCCGCTCTGGTGCAGCTTTTCGCCAGCCATGATGATGCGGTGTTCGATTACATCGCCTTTCGCCGCGATCTGGAAGGGCTTGCCGCCGAACGTGCCGCGCGGCTGGGGTCAGGCACCGATCTGCTGGTCGTTGATACGGTCTTTCGCAAGATGGAGTCCGCCCACACCAAACGCAATCCGGCGGACGAGGCATCACTGGACGCCGAATTTCACATGGCGATCATCGAGGCGAGCCACAACGTCGTCATGCTGCACATGATGCGGTCGATGTTTGACCTGTTGCGCGAAGGCGTTTTCTACAACCGCCAGCAGATGTTCAAAAGCCGCATCACGCGCGACATGCTTCTGGATCAACACCGCGGTATCAACACCGCGATCCAGAACCGTGATCCAGCCGCCGCCCGCGCCGCGATCGAGGCGCATATGGCCTATGTCGAGGAAGCCCTGTCCGAACAGATAAGGGCCGTGCGCAATGAAGCGGTGGCGCGGCAGCGGTTCGAACACGAACAGCAACGCTGAGGCATGAAAAAACCCGGCGCGGAGGCCGGGTTCGTTCAGAATTTGGGTGGCTTCAGTGCAGCTTGGCTTCCACCTGACCAATTGCATCATCAATCGAGGCTGAAGCGGTTTCCTTGGTCATCTGTTTGGCCAGAATATCACGGGCCGCCGCAATCGCCACGTTCACCGCGCGCTCCCGCACCTCGCGCACCGCTGCCGTCTCGGCCGATGCAATGCGGTCTTCCGCCGCTGCAACCCGCCGTGCAATGCTGACCTTCAGGTCTTCCTTCGCCTGCGCTGCCGCCGCCATCGCCTCTTCCCGCGCGTTGGCCACGATGCGGTCGGATTGCTCCTGCACTTCCTTCTGCTTGCGCTCATAAGAGGCAAGAATGGTCCTGGCCTCCTCACGCAATTCGCGTGCTTCTTTCAGATCGGCCGCGATCTGGGCCGAACGTGCATCAAGCATACCCGTCAGCTTGCCCGGAACCTTCATATAGATCAGCACACCGACAAAGATCAGAAACGCGATCAGAACGATGAAGTTGGTATTGCCAAGCGAGATGAACGGCCCCGTTGCAGCCGTTGCAGGGCTGGCCAGAACCGCAAGAGAAAGGATCAGTTTTTTCATTGCCTTACCCTTTCAACGCGGCATTGACAGCAGCCGTCACGCTGCGCGCATCGGCGGTGCCGCCCAAAGCAGCCACCAGTTCGCGGGCCGTATCCTTGGCAACTTCGGTCACACTTTCCATCGCCCCGGCACGAATTTCGGCCACGGCCTTTTCCGACTCGGCAGCCTTGGCAGAAATATCTGCATCGGCCTTGGCGGTGGCGGCATCCAGATCCTTCTGGATATCAGCCTTGGCCGCTGCCACGATCTTGGCCGCTTCGGTGCGTGCCGCTACCAGTGCTGCGTCATAGGCTTTTTCAGCCTGCACGGCCTGCTGCTTCAGGTCTTCCGCAGCAGCCAGATCATTGGTGATCGTGCCCGATCGTTCCGCCAGCACCGACCCGATGCGCGGCAAGGCCACGCGGGTCAGAAGCAGGTAAATCGCGACCAGAGAGACCAGCAACCAGGCAATCTGGTTCGGCCATGTGGAGAAATCCAGCTGCGGCATACCAACGGCATGTGCCGCCGATTCTGCTGCTCCGTGCCCTGCGGCCTCTACAACTTCCGTTGCCATTCACGCCTCCTCGTCATCTTTTCCGTCACGAACCGGGGCACCTGCCCCGGCCCGACAGTGCGGGAAATCAGACGGCGAACATCAACAGAAGCGCGATCAGGAACGAGAAGATGCCCAGCGCTTCGGCGAACGCGATGCCGACGAACAGGTTGGCCATCTGGCCCGGTGCTGCCGACGGGTTGCGCAGGGCACCGGCAAGGAAATTGCCGGCAATGATGCCCACGCCGACGCCAGCGCCGCCAAGGCCCATCGTGGCAAGACCAGCGCCGATGAATTTGCCCATTTGCGCGAATTGTGCTGCTGCTTCAAGTTCCATGGAAAGCTCCTTCAGAGGTGTTCAGATAAGGTTGAGGGGAAAGACCTAGTGATGCGCGCCGCCTACAGCATCGCGCAGATAGACACAGGTCAAGATGGTAAAGACATAGGCCTGCACAACGGCCACCAGCAGTTCCAACCCGTAAAGGGCCGCGACCGAGCCGATGACGACAGGCGAAGCAACCGCAAGCGTGGCAAACCCGGCGATGACCTTGATCACCGCGTGACCGGCCATCAGGTTGCCTGCAAGACGGATGGAATGCGAAACGGGGCGCACGAAGTACGAGATCACCTCGATCAGCGCCAGAATCGGTCGGATCGCCAAGGGCGCCGAAGTGACCCAGAACATGCCCAGAAAGCCGATCCCGTTCTTGACAAAACCCAGGATGGTCACGCCAAGGAACACCGCCAGCGCCAGCACAACCGTCACCGCAACGTGGCTGGTGGTGGTGAACGACATCGGCAGCAGGCCAAGCAGGTTCGAGAACAGGATGAACAGGAACAGCGTCATCACATAGGGAAAGTATTTCACCCCCTCATGGCCGGTCACATCCTCGACCATCTTGTAGATGAAGCCGTAAATCATCTCGGCAACAGACTGGCTGCGCGACGGGATGATCGCGCGGCGGCGCGTGCCCAAAAGCATGAGCGCTGCAATCGCCAGAACCGCAATTGCCATCCAGACGGTGACGTTGGTAATCTCGAACCAGCGGATGTTGGTGGTGCATTCGTTCAGCGGCGTTGCCAGATCGTCGGCGCAGAACCAGCGCTGCACGACAAACTGATCCATCGGGTGGATTGCGAAACCGCTGCCTGCCTCTTCCGCCACGTTCAACGCCCCTTTTGTTCGGCTGGCGCACCAGCCTTGTCCGTTCCTGCCGCCATTTGCCGTGCAGTGCCCAGCATGGTCCTGACCCCGGCGGCAAAGCCAATCAGCGCAAAGATGATCAGGAAGACGGGAATCGTGCCGAACACCCAGTCCAGCCCATAACCGATGGAAAGGCCCAGAAGCATGCCTGTCACCAGTTCAATCACCATCCGCCAGGCCACCTCGCCCTGCGAGAATCCCTGCCCTGCCCCTGCGCGCTTTTCCGGCTTTCCCCTCACCTGTGCCAGCCTCGCTTCCAAAGCGCGAAGCCGGTCGGGATCTGGGTCTTCGGCCATCATCGGCACCCCTTGGCAGTCGCGGGCAAACTATGCAGGCCTGCGGGGTTAGTCAATGCGCGATTTGACAAAGGCAATAGTCACCAAATTACTGAATTAAAAGGATGTTTCGGGTTTTCCCGTGCATCGGGTCTGGCGGAATTTGCGCAGTCCTGCGCACATCCGGTGCAACTGCACATTCAACCAAACGGTTGACCGTTGCCGCCGGCACAGTCATCGTCGCGCGATGACCGCCCCCCTTGACGCCATCTTCGCGGCTCTTGCCGACCCGACTCGCCGCGCCATCCTTGCGATGCTGCTTGAGGATGATATGGCCGTCACCGATGTGGCGCACCCGTTCGCGATGTCTTTGGCCGCCATCTCGAAACATCTGGTCGTGCTGGCCGATGCTGACCTGATCACACAGGAAAAGCGCGGCCGCGTCAAATGGTGCAAGCTGGAGCCTGACGCGATGCGCGCTGCATCGGTGTGGATGCAGGGCTTTGGTCAGTTCGAGCCCGTGAATCTGGAGGCGTTCGAGCGGTTTCTGGAAGCAGAGTTGAACGACCCCGAAAACGCATAGCCTTTTTCTGTTCACAAATATCCTC
>JBGSRQ010000303.1:0-7121 GCA_041737515.1 Rhodobacterales bacterium
TGCAGGCGGAACTGCCCAAGACCGGGCGCCTGCTGGAAATCGCCTCGGGCACCGGGCAGCATGCCGCCACGTTCGCACCCGCCCTGCCCGGCATTGACTGGCAACCCACTGACGTGAACCCCGACAACCATGTCTCGATCACCGCATGGCGTGCGTTCAGCGGTGCAGCAAACATCCGCGCGCCGCTTGTGCTTGACGCGGCGGCGCAGGGCTGGTCGGCCACGCTCGGGGGATGGGATGCCATTTTGATCGTGAACCTGCTGCATCTGATTTCAACGCCCGCGGCGGCAAATGTGCTGTGCGAAAGCGCGGCCAGCCTGCGGCCGGGAGGCGTTTTGCTGATCTATGGGCCATTCCTGCGGGACGGGCAGCCCACCAGCGACGGCGACGCGCGCTTTGATGCATCCCTCAGGGCCGATAATCCGGCAAACGGCTACAAGAACTTGCGCTGGGTAACCGATCAGTTTTCGAAGGCGCGGCTTTCACATCACGCGCGATCCATGCCTGCCAACAATCTGATGCTGGTGGCAAAGGCACTCTGAAACAATTTGCCACATGACAGCGGTCGCAACCTTTGGCACAAACGATCATGACCCCGACAATGGTGACCCGATGAAAAGCCTCCGTCTCGCTGCCCTCGCCGGGCTTGTGACCCTCCTTGCCGCCTGCGCCTCAAAACCAGCACTCGGGCCAGCGGTGGTGCCAACGGCAACCGTCTCGGCTTCGAACTTCAGTGACGCAAGGCCGTATGACTGGGGCGGGCGGGCGCCAAAGACCTATCCAGTGCACGGCATTGATATCGCGCGGTTCCAGACATCGGTTGATTGGCCCACGGCGCGGGCGAACGGTGTGAACTTCGCCTTCATCAAGGCAACCGAAGGCGGCGATCTGGTCGATCCGATGTTTGCCGACCATTGGCGCGGCGCAGGTCAGGCCGGGGTCGCGCGGGGGGCTTATCACTTCTATTATTTCTGCCGCCCCGCTGCCGAACAGGCCGCGTGGTATATCCGCAATGTGCCGCGCAGCAAGGGCGCGTTGCCCCCGGTGCTGGATATGGAATGGAACCCGTTTTCGCCCACCTGCACCCTGCGCCCCGCGCCCGGGGTTGTGCGGCGCGAGGCGGCGATCTTCATGAACATTCTGGCCGAACATTACGGTCAGGCCCCGATCCTGTATACGACGGTCGACTTTTATGAACAGAACCAGATGTGGCGGCTGTCGGGCAACGACTTCTGGCTGCGCTCGGTCGCGGCCCACCCTGATGACCGCTACGACGGGCAGGAGTGGACGTTCTGGCAATACACCGGCACCGGCGTCGCACCGGGCATTGCGGGCCGTGTTGACATCAACGTGTTCAACGGCGGCGCAGGCGCATGGGCAAACTGGCTGGCGCGGCGGGTGCAATAGCACCTCGGCACCCTTTTTCTGTTCAAAAATATCCCGGGGGGGCCCGGCACGGGCGGGGGCAGCGCCCCCTTTCACTGTGACACCCACGGGATCGCTTGGCCTCGATCACGTTCAACCTTGCTCTGGTTGAACGCGATCCGTCTTACCCGTCGATCCGGATGCGCGCGTTGGTCGGATCAAAGGGTCCATCCTCGACCACAACCGCATTCCAGTCCTGCCGCAGCATCCGCACGGTCAGCCTGGTTCCCACCACGGCCAGATCGGGGCGCACATAGCCCATGCCGATCTGCTTGCCAAACCCCACCGACCAGCCACCCGAAGTCAGGCGGCCGACCTTGCGGCCACCCTCAAAGATCGCTTCCTTGCCCCAGGGATCGGTGTCTGCAGGCCCGTCGATCAGCACCGTCACGCATTTTGATCGGATGCCTGTGGCCAACATCGCCGCCTTGCCCTGAAAGTCCTTCGACAGATCCACGAACCGGTCCAGACCGGCCTCCAATGGCGTGGCGTCCCGGCCCAGTTCGGTGCCGAAGGCGCGATAACTCTTTTCCTGTCGCAGCCAGTTCTGCGCCCGAGCGCCGACCAGTTTCATGCCGTGCCGTTCGCCAGCCGCCAAAAGAAGATCCCACAGATAGCGCTGCATCTCGATCGGGTGGTGCAATTCCCAGCCCAATTCGCCCGTATAGGCCACGCGGATCGCGTTGACGGGGCACATGCCCAATTCCAGCCGCCGGGCGGAAAGCCACGGGAAACGCTTGTTTGACAGCACGGTGTCCGGATCTGCGTCCTTGACCACTTCGCGCAGGATCTTCCGCGCATTCGGCCCGGCAATCGCGAACACACCCCATTGGGCCGTCACGTCGTGAATGTCGATATGGCCGAACTCGGGCGCCTTGTCCTCGGCGCATTTGCGCAGATAATCGGCGTCATAGGCCGTCCATGCACCCGCGCTGACAAGGTAATAGTCGCTCTCTGCGTTGCGCACGATGGTGTATTCGGTGCGCGTCGTTCCGGTGGGGGTCAGGGCATAGGTCAGGTTGATCCGGCCGACCTTGGGCAAGGCATTGCAGGTGAACCAATCCAGAAACGCTGTCGCCCCCGGCCCGCGCACGATGTGCTTGGTGAATGCTGTGGCGTCGATCAGGCCAGCGGTTTCGCGCAGCGCCTCGGCCTCGGCCTTGGCATACTGCCACCATGCACCACGCCGGAACGACCTTGCGTCATGGTCGAAATCTTCGGGCGCACCGACCGGGCCGTAATAATTGGGCCGCTCCCAGCCGTTCACTTGCCCGAACTGTGCACCCAGAGCCTTTTGACGGTCATAGACCGGGGCCGTGCGCAGTGGGCGGCAAGTGGGGCGTTCTTCATCGGGGTGGTGCAGAATGAAGACGTGATCATAGCACTCTTCATTCTTTCGCGCGGCATATTCCGTGGTCATCCAGCCACCAAAGCGGCGCGGGTCCAGAGATGCCATGTCAATCTCGGCCTCGCCCTGGGTCATCATCTGGGCAAGGTAATGCCCGGTGCCGCCCGCCGCCGTGATGCCGAAGCTGAACCCTTCCGCAAGCCACATGTTGCGCAGCCCCGGTGCCGGGCCGACCAGCGGGTTGCCGTCAGGCGTATAGCAGATCGGGCCGTTGAAATCATCCTTGAGCCCCACGGTTTCCGACGTGGGAATTCGGTGAATGAATGACATATACTCTGCCTCGATCCGCTCCAGCTCCAGCGGGAAAAGATCGGCGCGAAAGGAAGCGGGCACCTCGTAGGGGAAACGCGCGGGCGCGCCTTTTTCATAGGGGCCAAGAATCCAGCCGCCGCGTTCTTCGCGGACATACCATTTGGCATCAGCGTCGCGCAGAACCGGGTGCTGCGGGTTAGACTTGCGCCATTCGACAAGCGCCGGGTCAGGCTCGGTCACGATATACTGGTGTTCGACCGGGATCGCAGGTGTGCGGATGCCCAGCAGCCGCGCAGTGCGCTGCGCGTGATTACCGGTGGCGGTGACGACATGCTCGGCGTGAATTTCAAACGTCTCGTCGGACGCCACCAGATTGCCTCCGGTCTCCACCATCCGCGCGCAGGTCACGATCCATTCCGACCCGGTCCAGCGATAGCCGTTGACCTGTATCTTGCGCTCGAAAGAAGCGCCGAACTGACGCGCGCCCTTGGCCATGGCCTGTGTGACATCGGCGGGGTTGATATAGCCGTCCTGCGGGTGGAACAGCGCACCTTTCAGGTCTTCGGTGCGCACCAGGGGCCAGCGGTCCCTGATCTGCGCGGGTGTCAGGAATTCGTGATACACATCCGCCGATTCAGCCACAGCCGAATAGAGCATGTATTCATCCATCCGCGCATCGGTCTGTGCCATGCGCAGATTGCCCACCACATAAAAGCCGGGGTTCAGGCCGGTTTCAGCCTCAAGCCCCTTGTAGAAATCGACCGAGTATTTGTGGATATGGGTCGTGGCGTAACCCATGTTGAACAACGGCAAAAGCCCTGCCGCATGCCATGTTGACCCTGCGGTCAACTCGTCACGCTCCACCAGCATCGTATCCCACCCGGCCTTTGCCAGATGATAGGCGATGCCGGTTCCGACAGCACCGCCGCCGACAACAAGGACTTTGACATGGGATTTCATCGGGACTCTCCGGCATGGGTTTGCACCTACATGCCAGAGTGCCGGATTTCAGGGCAAGGCCGCCCGACCTTTGGCAGATAAAAACGACATTGGCCCCGCAGATGCATCGCCGCTTGACGGATTGCGCGGCGTGTGGCAAATCCTTTGGCCAAATGGCCCGCAGCTTCCCACCATTTTCGTTACGGCAATTTGGCTTTCTGGCCATGCTGTTGCCGTTTCTTGCGCTATCGCTGTTCGCACAGGGCGTGATGCCGGGGCGCGCGGCGGACGGGACTGTAGCACTGGTTCTTTGCACGCCGCAGGGGCCGGTTGAAATGGTCATTGATCTTGCCAACGGTCAGCCGGTGCGCCACCCCGCCACCACCGATGAACGCTGCAAGTGGGCTGGGGCGCAGCCTGCCGTTGTGCTGTCTGAGGTGCAGCCGATACCGCGCCCCTCGGCTTTGGTGGGGCAGGTATCACACGCAACGGCGCATATCCTTTGGCGTCCGGGGTTTGATCCCACGGGCCTGCATTCACGGGGGCCACCTGCTTTCGGCTGAGTTCCATATCCTTGAATTCAAACGCAAAGCGGAGTGTTCCGATGACGATTCTTGTAAACGGGGGGGCATTGCCCCCTGCTGCCCCGGTGCGGGCCAATTCTTTCTATTTCGCGGTCTGGCGCTGGCACTTCTATGCCGGAATCTATGTGATTCCCTTCCTTCTGATGCTGGCCACAACCGGCCTGATCATGCTGTGGTCCCACACCCTGCAGGGCCGCAATGGCGAGCAGATGCAGGTTGCGCCCGCCGCCACATCGGTTCCCGTCTCGCAGCAGGCCGATGCGGCGGCGGCGGCGGTTCCTGGTGGGAAGGTGACGCAATATGTCTCGCCCCTTGGGCCAGACCGTGTGGCGCTGTTCCGGGTTGAAGCCGGATCGGATGCGACAGCGGTGCAGGTCAATCCGCAGACCGGGGCCGTTCTGGGGCAGATGGCATGGGGTGGGGGCTGGTATGACTGGGCCGACCACATTCACGGCAGCCTGCTTCTGGGCATCCTTGGTGACCGCCTGATCGAGATTGCGGCAGGGTTCGGCATCGTGCTGGTCGTGACCGGGCTGTATCTGTGGTGGCCCCGTCATGCAGGTCTTGGCCGCGCATTGGTGCCCGACCTTGCGGCGCGCGGACGCAATCTGTGGAAATCGTTGCACTCGACTGTAGGCTTCTGGGTCGCGGCGTTGTTGCTGGCCTTTCTGATCTCGGGTCACGCCTGGACCGACATCTGGGGCGGAAAAATCGTGCAGGCGTGGAGCACGTTTCCAGCCGCAAAATGGGACAATGTGCCCCTGTCGGATGAAACCCACGCCAAGATGAACCACGCAACCAAAGAGGTGCCCTGGGGGCTGGAGCAGACACCGATGCCGGCATCAGGCTCGCAGGAAGGGCGGATGGCAATTGCGCCGGGCACGCCCGTCACGCTGAACAGTGTGGCGGCCTATGCGGGCAGTCTTGGGTTCAGCGGCCGGTTCCAGATCAACGCGCCTTCGGGGGATGCGGGCGTCTGGACCATCAGCCACGACAGCATGAGCAAGGATGGCCCAAGCCCCACCGCAGACCGCACACTGCATCTGGATCGCTTTACAGGCCGGGTGCTGGCCGATGTGGGCTTTGCCGATTATTCGATGGGGGCCAAGGCGATGGCGGTGGGCATCGCACTGCACGAAGGCGACATGGGGCTGTGGAACCTGGTGCTGAACACCGTGTTCTGCCTATCGGTGATCTTTCTGACCGTCTCGGGGCTGGTGATGTGGTGGAAGCGGCGGCCTGCGGGCGCGTTCCGGCTGGCAGCCCCGCCCCTGCCCGCCGATCTGCCGCACTGGAAAGGGGCGGTGGTGCTGACACTGTTGATTGCGCTGGCGTTTCCGCTGGTCGGGATCACGCTGGTGGCGGTGCTGGCGTTCGACCATGTCGTGTCAAGCGGCCTGCCCGGCGTAAAGCGCGCCTTGTCATAAGGCGCATCACTTGGCCGGAGAGCAGACCCGCTTTCCGGCCTTGCGCACACAGATCACACCTTCTTGCGGCGCAGCGGTCTGTGCCGCGATTTCGGTCTTGGCGGAATTGCCCGCAAACCCCGGCTTGACCGCCCTCGCCGCGCCCGCCGTTTTTGCGGCAAGGCCTGCGACGGCGGTGCCGACCGTATCAGCGGCCGCACCATCCGCGTCAGCTGCGGTTGTTTCTGCTTCTTTCCGGGCCGGATCACGGGTCGGATCATTCTTCACCAGCGCCAGGAACGCAGTGTAGTTGACTGATTTCAGCAGTGCCTCTGTCACATCCTGCCCAAGCGAACTTGCAACCGACACATAGCCCTGCGGGTCAAACTTCGCGCCATAAACCTCGGCTGCGCCAAGGCTGGCATCGGTCATCTTGTAGACCTGCGTTTCACCCAGTTTGAAGGCAGGAACCATCGTTCCGGTTGCCACCAATTGCGCTTGCAGCCCGTCGGCGAATTGAACTCCCCGGCTGTCGCGCTGATCATGGGGAACGAAATCGACCTCGACATAGGCCATCCTGTCGCCGTTCTGGTAAAACTGGCGCGCGGCTTGATACCCGGGGATCGCATCGCGGAACAACGCGTTCATGCGATCCACGGCTTCACGTTCCTGCGGCGTGGCATCGCGGCCCATGACAAGGAAGGTGTCCATGTCACGTCCCACCCGAGTGGAGAATCCGGCAGGCGCGGGGGGCAGCACCTCAGCCAACTCTTTCGGGTTCGCAGCGATGCCCGAACCGGGGACAGAAAGCCCCGCAATCCGGGCGCGGACGTGATCCAGAGCGCTGTAGGACGTTCCGGCATGGGCCTTCCACGCAAGGCCATAATCCATGCCGATGACCGCTATCGCCATCACCGCCGCAAACTGCACCATCATCCGGTTCATCGCACAGTTCCTTGATTGCAGGTCTGACGATGGCATTGCCCGAACATTCCGGCGCCAATAAGGCGCGGCGACTCAGATCTTGCGCATCTGTCCGGGCACGGCGACCAGCGCAAAGATCACCGCAGCCACCGCCACGATTGACGGCCCGGCGGGCGTATCCCA
>JBGSRQ010000353.1:0-5288 GCA_041737515.1 Rhodobacterales bacterium
GTCTGCGCATCCTGCGGTCCGTGCGGCGCATGGATTTGCCGGGGCGCGGCACTTTTGCCCCCGTGCTGTTGCGCGCGCCCTATTTCGCGGCCGAGACGGATTTGCTGGTGTCATCCGACATGCTTGTGGTTCTGGGTGGGCCGGAAGTGGAATACCTGACATCGGACGAAGAGGCGCTGGCCGAGGCGGGCCACCTGACCGATGGCACGTCAGCGGCCTTCGACATGCGGAGGGCGGCTGTGACCTGTGTGGCGCTTGATCTGGGGGAACAGGCACTGGTGCAAAGCCTTGGCTGCATCTTTGCGCTGGGCGGTCTGCGCGGATCGTCACCCCTGCGCATCCTGCGCCAGTATGAGGCGACGCCGCTTTTGGCGCTGCTGGGCCGCGGGCATCGCAGCCGGGCGGCCTGATCAGTCGAAAAACGGCGTCATCTGCGCCACGACGACCGAGTTTTCGGCCAACGCCCGCTCCATCAGCGCGCGTTCGTCCGCGTCAATGTCGTCGCCATTGGCCAGCCGTTCGTCCAGCGTGCCATAGCCCGAAACATCCAGCGGTGCCATGTCGGCGGTTTTCAGGATCGCCACGGTTTCGCGAACCGCTTCGGCCTCATCCACGCCGGTGGCATAGATCATCAGCGCGGCCCCGGTTGCCTTTTCGGGCAGGCCATCACCGGTCTTGCGGCCAACCTCTACCACCAGGGTGAAAACCTGCTGCTTGCGTTTTTCGGGTGCATCTTCCATCGCGTTCTCCTGCGGCGGTGCGCCCGCCGAGTCAAGCCCGCCTCACAGATTGCGGATCATCCGCACTTCCATGTCGCCAGCACCCGTATCAGGAAGCGACGTGTCTTCGACAAATCCCGTGCGAAGATAAAGGGCGCGCGCCTCATGGTGCAGAAAGCCTGCCGACAGCACCATCTGGCGGTATCCCAGCGCGCGGGCCGACGTCACGATGCCCGCCACAAGCGCACGGCCCACACCGCGGCCCCGCGCCGCATCATCGACGAAAAGCCGGTTCATCTCGCAGCGCTCCGCGGTCCGCGGCTTCAACATCACAACCCCCACGGCGCGGTTATCCAACCAGGACAGCAGACATTCTGCCGTTGGCGGGCAGAACAGTGTCAGCAGATTGTTAAGCTGATGCTCCAGCCCCTGCGCCTTGAAATAGGCAGTGATCTGGGCGCGGTGGTCGGGATAGCGGATGTCAAGCCAGCCCAGAAAACCCGCCACCAGACGGCGCACCTCGGTGGCATCGGCATCGGTGCGGGCAGGGGCAATCCTGACGGGCATCTGGCGGGCCTTTCGATGGTTTTGCGGCCCGGAATGGCCTGTCAGTCGCGCAGCAACTCGTTGATGCTGGTCTTGCTACGGGTCTGCGCATCGACCTTTTTCACAATCACCGCGCAGTAAAGGTTGACTCCGTTCTTTGACGGCATCGACCCCGCCACGACAACCGACCCTGCCGGCACCTCGCCATAGCTGACGCTTCCGGTTTCACGGTCTACGATCTTGGTGGACTGGCCGATGAACACGCCCATCCCCAGAACCGACCCCTCGCGGATGATGCAGCCTTCAACCACCTCGGACCGCGCGCCGATAAAGCAGTTGTCCTCGATGATCGTGGGGCCGGCCTGCATCGGTTCCAGCACGCCGCCGATGCCGACGCCGCCTGAAAGATGCACGTTCTTGCCGATCTGCGCGCAGGACCCGACCGTGGCCCAGCCGTCGACCATCGAACCTTCGTCGACATAAGCGCCAAGGTTCACGAATGACGGCATCAGCACCACGCCCTTGCCGATGAAGGCCGACCGCCGCACGATAGACCCCGGCACCGCGCGGAAGCCTGCTGCGCGCCACTGATTTTCGCCCCAGCCGTCAAACTTTGACGGCACCTTGTCCCACCACGTCGATCCGCCATTGCCACCCGAAATCGGGGCCATGTCGTTCAGGCGGAAGGAAAGCAGAACCGCCTTCTTGGCCCATTGATGCACCAGCCACTGCCCGTCGGCCTGCCGTTCGGCCACCCGCAGTTTTCCGCAGTCAAGGGCTGTCAACGTGGCCTCGATCGCATCGCGCGTCTCGCCCTTGGTGGCGGGGGTGATCGTGTCGCGCATGTCCCATGCGGCGTCGATGGCGGTCTGCAAAGCGGCGTTGGACATGGGCTCTCTCCATTTTCGGTTGGTCTTGCGCGGCTCCAGCCTATAAGGCTTGGCCCGTCCCCATGCAATCGCAAGGCTTGCCCTATGAAAGACGACCGCCGCCGCCACCCGCTTCGTGACAGCTCGGAGGACATCGCGGCGACGCACCGCATCCCCGATACGCCGCAAACGCGCGCCCCGGCCTATCGGCTGGCCTTCACGGATACCGATTTCATGACGCGCGAAGAGCTGCGCCCGGTGCGGCTGCAACTGGAATTGCTGAAGGTGCAAATGCTGCTGGATGAACGCGGCATCACTTCAACCGTGGTGCTGTTTTGCGGCGCGCGCATCCCGGACCCGGCGAACAAGGACAGGGCGCGCACGAAGACCCTTGCCGATCTGTCGCATTACTACGACGAGGCGCGCCGCTTTGCCCGGCTGATGACCGAACGCAGTATGGCAACGGGAGGCACGTCTGATGTGATCGTCACCGGCGGCGGGCCAGGCGTGATGGAGGCGGGAAATCGCGGTGCAGCCGAGGCGGGCGGGGAGTCCATCGGGTTGAACATCGTGCTGCCGCATGAACAGGCGCCCAATGAATATGTGACGCCAGACCTGTCGTTCAACTTTCATTATTTCGCGATCCGCAAGATGCACTTTCTGATGCGTGCCCGCGCGGTCTGCGTGTTTCCCGGCGGCTTCGGCACGCTGGACGAGATGTTCGAGAGCCTGACCCTGATCCAGACCGGGCGGATGAAGCCGATACCGTTCCTGCTGTTTGGCCGGGTGTTCTGGGAAAGGATCATCAACTGGCAGGCGCTGGCCGAGGCTGGCACGATTTCAGCCCATGACCTGAACCTGTTCAAGTTCGTGGAAACCGCCGAAGAGGCTGTTGCCGCGATTGATGGCTGGGCGGCTTCGGTCTAGGGCGGCGTGATCTTCAGACTGACCGCGGCATACCAATCGGCCACGGCGCGGATTTCGCCATCACTCAGGCCGGCGGCAATCTCGTTCATTACCGGATGAACGCGCTTGCCGCTGCGAAAGGCATGCAATTGCGTGTCGATGTAGATATTCGTCTCGCCCGCCAGATTGGGTGCATCCTCGACCACCGCAATTCCATCTGCACCATGACAGGCGACGCAAACCTGCGGCGCATCTGCCGGATCGGCGGTCAGGGTCGCCGTGGCCTGCTGGCTGGAATACCAGGCCGCGAGGTCTGCGATCTGCGTGTCGGAAAGCTGCCTCGCGACGACCGTCATCATTTCCTGTTCGCGCGTGCCGTCGCGAAAGGCGGTCAGCTGGCGGGTAATATAGCCCGCCGTCTCGCCCCCGATATGGGGTGCAATGGGGATCTTGGCATAACCATCAATGCCGTGACAGGTGCGGCACTGGCCAGCCAGCTTTTTGCCTGCCGCAGGATCGCCCGCATCCTGTGCAAACCCGACCCCGGCAAGGAAAACCCCGCCGAGGCCCAGAAGCATGACCCGGATCATTCGCTGTAACTGATCCGGTAAAGTGCGCCCGCAAGGTCATCCGACACCAGAAGCGATCCGTCGCGCAATTGTGCGATATCGACAGGGCGGCCCAGATATTCGCCGTTGGCATCAATCCAGCCTTCGGCAAACGGTTCGGTCGTGGCAGTGCCGTCTTCGGCGAGGAACGTCACCATCACCCGAGCGCCCACCGGCTCGGTCCGGTTCCAGGACCCGTGCTGGGCCGAGAATATGGCACCGTTGTATTTCGCCGGGAATTGCGATCCAGAATAGAACATCATGCCCAGATCGGCGGCATGGGCGACGGTGGTCGACACCGGCATTGTCACCTCGACCGGCACCTCCTGATCCTTGTATTCATTGGTGCGGGTATCGCCGCCGCCAAACCACGGATGGCCAAAATTCAGGCCGACCTTGGTCATGTGGTTGATCTCGCCCGGCGGAATGTCATCGCCCATGCCGTCAACCTGATTGTCGGTGAACCAAAGATCGCCGGTCTTGGGGTCGAAATCCTGCCCGACGGAATTGCGGACGCCACGCGCGATGATCTCGCGTTCGGTGCCATCCTGCTTCATCCGGATGATGCCGCCGATGCCGGTGTCCATGTATTTCTGAATCTTGTCGGGCGGTGTCACGTTGTGCGGCTGACCCAACGAGATATAAAGTTTCTTGTCCGGCCCGATGTCGCAGACCCGCGCGGTATGGTTGAACGATTCCTCATCGGCCGGGATCAACTCGCCTTGTTTGACAACCTGACCCACCGCCACATCGGGGGATTCGTAAAAGAATTCGGCGGCTGGAAAGACCAGAACCCGGTTCTGTTCGGCGATATACAAGAACCCATCGGGCGAGAAACAGACGCCGTTCGGAATGGTAAAGGTCAGCGACGGCGCGAAATCCTTGACCTCATCCGCCACGCGGTCCTTGTTGCGGTCGGTCACGACCCAGACCTTGTCCTTGCGCGTGCCGACAAAAGTGGCCACACCCTGCGGCCCCACTGCGATATGGCGCGCATCGGGCACAATGGCGTAAAGTTCGATCTTGAAGCCGGCAGGCATCTTGATGCCTTCCAGAGTATTCCTGATCGCGTCGGCGTAATCGCCGGTTTGGGCAACGGTGGTGAAATCCTTGACGCCGGTGGACTGCATGCTTTGCAGTTTCTCGATATTCGCGGGCAGGTCCGCAGTTTGCGCATGAGCCATTCCTGCGGCAATGCACAGACTGGCCGCCGAAGTCAGAAGACCTCTCATTTCCATTCCTCCCAGAATTGAATTGTTAAGAAACACAATCGTGGGCTGAATGAAACGTTGAGTCAATCGTGCTGACAGAGCGAGTCAATTCATTGTTTCGCGCTGCCAACCCGCAAGAAACTCCACCCGGTCGCAGCCCGAAAAAACCGCCAGTCTTTGCAGCGCCGACTCCAGTTTTGCCAGCCGCCCGGTGCCGGTCCGCACCCCGGCCTCGGGCCAGAACGCGCGGACCCGCAGCAGGCTCTGATCACGGTGGGCCTTGGCGTCGATGCGGCCGATCAGGCGGTCGCCCTCCAGCACGGGAAAGACGTAATAGCCATATTGGCGCTGAGGTTCGGGAACGAACACTTCGATCCGGTAGCGAAAGCCAAACAACCGCTCGGCCCGGTTGCGGTCACGCAGGGCGGG
>JBGSRQ010000384.1:0-12688 GCA_041737515.1 Rhodobacterales bacterium
CCCGCCCGGATGCAGCGCCTGCGCAATGGTCCCCTGCCCGAGGCGGCATCGGGGGTGGAGCTGTGGCTTGATGGTGGCCATAACCCCGCGGGGGGTGAAGCGGTGGCGGCAACGCTGGCGGGGATGCCAGAGCGTCCGACCTATCTGATTTGCGGCATGCTCAACACCAAGGACATCGCGGGGTATTTGCGGCCAATGGCGGCACAGGTGGTGCAGCTTTATGCGGTGTCGATCCCCGGTGAAGCCAACACGCTTCCGGCGGTGGCGACCGAGGCGGCTGCGCTGGGTGTGGGGATGAACGCCACAACCGCCGCATCGGTTGCCGAGGCTTTGGCCAGCATTGCATCCGTGGATCCGGCAGCACGGGTGCTGATCTGCGGATCGCTCTATCTGGCGGGAACGGTGCTGCGCGAAAACGGCTGAGCGGGCCGCTCTTGCAGCCTCACGGATTTCATCGCGGCAACGAAAAGCAACCGCAGGGTGCGATGAGGGGCCGGTTATGCCAGATGCGGGCGGAACGCTGCGATCACCGAAGCATAGACATCGCGCTTGAAGGGCACGATGCCTGACAGCATTTCATCTGCGCCAATCCAGCGCCAGCGCGCGAATTCGGGATGGTCGCTGTCGATCCTGATCTGGTCATCGGTGCCGGTAAATCGGAACAGGAACCACTTCTGCCGCTGCCCGCGATACTTGCCGCCCCAGACCTTTCCCAGCAGTTCGGCGGGCAGCTCATAGGTCAGCCAACCGTCAGTCTTGGCAATAAAGGTCACCAGATCGGCCGTGACCCCGGTTTCCTCCCACAACTCGCGCAGGGCTGCCGCGCGTGGTTTTTCACCATCATCAATGCCACCTTGCGGCATCTGCCAGGCGGGCAAGGTGCTATCAAGCCGCTGGCCCGCAAAGATCAGGCCTGCGGAGTTGATCAGAACCACCCCGACACAGGGGCGATAGGGCAAATCCTTGATGGGGGTCATCATATCCTCGGGTGGGGGGCGCACCGACCCCCCTGGTTCCTTATGGGTTCGGCGTCGTCTCGATGACCGACACACCCTTTAGAATATCAACGGCATAGGCCAGCTGATAATCCTCATCGCGCAGCTTGGCGGTTTCTTCGGCGCGGGCGCGGTCTTCCTCAAGCTGGCGTTTTTCGTCGTCGGTCATCGAGTCATTGGACAGGATACCTTTCAGATCGGCCTCGAACCGGGGCTTGGGCGCTTCGGTTGCAGCGCCTTCGGTGCCGACGGCTTCCGGTGCCTTGACGGGTTGGTTCACGATGATTTCCGGTGCCACACCCAATGCCTGAATCGACCGGCCCGACGGCGTGTAATAGCGCGCCGTTGTCAGGCGCATCGCACCGTCACCGCGCAGCGGGATCACCGTCTGAACCGAGCCTTTGCCAAAGGATTTGGTGCCAACGACAATCGCACGGTGGTGGTCCTGCAACGCTCCGGCCACGATCTCGGAGGCTGACGCCGACCCGCCGTTGATCAGCACGACAATCGGTTTGCCTTGTGCCATGTCGCCCGGTGTCGCATTGAACCGCTCTCCGTCCGACGCGTTGCGGCCGCGGGTCGATACGATCTCGCCCTTGTCCAGAAACGCATCAGACACCTTGATCGCCTGAGTCAAAAGCCCGCCGGGGTTGTTGCGCAAGTCGATGATAAAGCCGTTCACCTTGTCGATTCCACCCGCTTCGGCGACCGATTTCTTGAATCCCGCCTCAAGGCCGGGGAAGGTCTGGTCGTTGAACGCGGTGATCCGCAGAACCACCGTGTCGCCGACCACGCGGCTGCGCACTGCCGTCACCTTGATTGTGTCGCGGATGATCGACACGTCGAACGGATCGGTTACGCCTTCGCGCACCACCGTCATCACAATTTCTGACCCGATTTCGCCCCGCATCAGATCGACCGCCTGATCCAGCGTCAGCCCCGAGGTCGATTGCCCGTCAACCTGCGTGATGAAATCACCCGCCATGATGCCCGCTTTGGCGGCAGGGGTGTCATCCATCGGCGAGATCACCTTGATGAAGCCTTCTTCCTGCGTCACCTCGATGCCAAGACCGCCGAATTCGCCCTTGGTCTGCACCTGCATGTCGCTGAACGCATCCGGTGGCAGATAGCTTGAATGAGGATCAAGTGATGTCAGCATGCCGTTGATCGCAGCCTCGATCAGCTTGTTGGTGTCAACGGGTTCAACATACTGACCGCGAATGCGTTCAAATATATCGCCAAACAGGTCTAGCTGCTCATAGACCGTCGCTTCCTTTTTGGTTTCCTGTGCGACCAGCGGGCCTGCGACCTGAGTGGTCAGGATGACCCCAGCAACGGTGCCGCCCAACGCGGCCATCAAGAACTTCTTCATTGCGTCATTCTTCTCCTGTTGAAGCGAACCAATCCGACGGATCAACCGGCGTGGCCTCTGCCCTTAGTTCCATATAAAGCGTTTCCGTATCCTGAGCGCCACCGCCATCTTGCATTGACACCATAAACTCGTCGACGCTGGGTGCCGCACCGCCCATCAGGCCCAATGGTGCTCCGGCGGCGACAACTTCGCCAACTTCCCCATATACGGCATCCAGACCCGAGAGGATCAGAAGATAGCCCTGACCCGGCTCAAGAACGATCACGTTTCCGTAGTCCAGCAGCGGCCCAAGATAGCGGATCGTGGCAGGCCAGGGGGCGGTGACCAGTGCGCGGGGGCGCGTCGCCAGCAATAGGCCGGGGCGGCGCACGCCTGCGGCATCGGCCTCGTTCGCCCGACGCAGCACCGATCCCAACACCGGAAGCGGCAGTCTGCCCTTGGCGGAGGCAAAATCCTGCAACCCGGTCTGCTCGTTTTCATTCAGGGAAAGGCCGCTGGCAAAGGCATCCATCGTATCGGCACTTTCCAGAAGGCCGCGCAGAACCTCGGGGTTTTCGGTAAAGCGCTTGGGCAGCGTCGTGCGGTCGGAAATGGCCTGACTCAGGTCGGTGCGGGCGGTCTGCGCCACGGACAGCCCGGCCTCCAGCGTTTTTCCGGCGGCGGTCTGCAGCGCACGCAGATCGCGCATTTCCGTCAGATCGCTGCGCAATGTTTCCGCCTCGGCCTGCAGGGCAGGGGTCACATCGGCCAGCATCATGCCTGACCGCACTGTGCCCAAGGGGCCATCGGGATGCAGGAACAGCATGGGTGCCGGGTCGGATTCGATCCGGCTCAGCACGCCGACAAGTTGGGCGATGCGGGCGCGCTTGGCCTCGAACTGCAAGGAAATTGCGGCCTCGCGCAGCCGCGCTTGCCGCAGGCTTTCGCGCAAGGCCCCCAGACCGGCCTCATAGGCCGAGATCGTTGTTGTCAATGCAGCCACCCTGTCGCGTGCCCGCGTCGCCTCTTGCAGGGCTGCGACCGACGCTTGCAGATCGGCGGCGGCCTTGGTGGCCTGACCAACTACACTTTCGTCCGCTCCTGCGGCGCCCGACAGCGCCAGAACGGCCGACAGGATCTGCGCGGCAAATCTCATCCTATCAGGCTTTCGCCAGTCATTTCAATGGGTTGAGGAAGCTGCATAAGTGTCAGAAGGGTTGGTGCCAGGTCTGCCAGACGCCCGTTGCGCAAGGTGGCACCTTTTGCCCCGCCAAACAGGATCACCGGAACCGGGTTGGTGGTGTGCGAGGTGTGCGGGCCACCCGTGACCGGATCGACCATGGTTTCGCAATTGCCGTGGTCAGCGGTCACGATCATCGCACCGCCCACGTTTTCCAGCGCGGCCATCGCCCGGCCGAGGGCAAAATCCACCGCCTCGCAGGCCTTGATCGCGGCGGCCAGATTGCCGGTATGGCCGACCATATCGGGGTTGGCATAGTTGACCACGATCAGATCATATCGCGCCTTGATCGCCTCAACGAAGTAATCGGTGACTTCGCCCGCGCTCATCTCGGGCTGCAGATCATAGGTCGCAACCTTGGGCGAGGGTGCCATCTTGCGGTCTTCGCCGACCTCGGGAACCTCGCGCCCGCCGTTCAGGAAAAAGGTAACATGCGGATACTTCTCGGTTTCGGCCACGCGGAATTGCCGCTTGCCGTGACTGGCCACCCACGACCCCAATGTGTTGGTGATCGTCTGCTTGGGATAGGCTGCGGTCATGAAGGCGTTGTGCGCGGTGGAGTAATCGACCATCCCCAGCATCGCTGCCCATTTTGGGCGCGCGCCCACATCAAAGCCCGTGAACCCCGGATCACCCAGCGCCGCCAGAATCTCGCGCGCCCGGTCGGCCCGGAAGTTGAGGCAGAAAACCCCGTCGCCATCCCGTGCCCCAGCGTAACCACCAATGACCGTGGGCGCGATGAATTCATCGGTTTCGCCGCGCGCATAGGCTGACATGATCGCATCCATCGCGGTCGCCGCATGTTCGCCCGTGCCGCTCAGGATGGCCCGAGCCGCACGTTCAACGCGATCCCACCGGGTGTCACGGTCCAGCGCATAATAGCGCCCTGAAACGGTGCCAATCGTGCAGCCGGGGCCGATGCCCTGCAGGGCGGCCTTCAGAAAATCCAGAGCCGACTTCGGAGCCACATCGCGCCCGTCCGTTATCGCATGGATCATGACAGGAACGCCCGACTGCGCAAAAAACCGCACCGCAGCAAGCAGATGCAGCACATGGCCGTGCACGCCGCCATCCGAAATGACCCCCAACAGATGCGCCGTGCCGCGACTCGCCTTCAGTTTGTCCACAAATGCAAGCAACGCCGGGTTCTGTTGAAACGAGCCATCCTCGATCGCCAGATCAATCGCCCCAAGATCCATCGCCACAACCCGGCCCGCGCCGATGTTTGTATGCCCCACCTCGGAATTGCCCATTTGCCCGGTTGGAAGTCCCACATCGCGGCCATGGGTGATCAGGGTGGCATTGGGACAGGTCGCCATGAGGCGGTCAAAATTCGGGGTATTTGCCAAAGCGGGCGCATTGGCATCGCGCGCATCGCGCAGGCCCCAGCCATCCAGAATGCACAATACGACTGGTCCTGGCGCGCTCATGTCGGGGCCTTTCCCTGCTTTTGCGCCGTTTTACGCTGGTGCGGGGATGGGGGCAACTGTTGAGACGAGAGCCAAGAATTTTCGAAAATTCTTGCAAAATTCTTCGAAGTATTTTGATCACACCCGGTGATAGGGCGCACCCGAAAGAATGGAGGCGGCGCGGTAAAGCTGTTCGGCCAGCATCATCCGCACCAACATATGCGGCCAGACCATCGCGCCAAAGGACAGCGCGATATCGGCTTTTGCGCGCAGGGCGGGGTCAATGCCATCGGCGCCGCCGATGACAAAGGCCGCGTCCTGCCGCCCACCATCGCGCCATCCCGCCAGTTTCGCGGCAAAATCAGGGCTTGGCATGACCTGGCCACGTTCATCCATCACGACGATCAGCGCGCCTTGCGGAACCGCACGGGCCAGCAATTCCGCCTCGGCGGGCATACCGCCGCCGCGCTTGTCTTCGACTTCTATCACCGCCGCGGGGCCAAGGCCCAGCGTGCGGCCTGTCCGGTCGAATCTCTGCAGGTAATCGTCAATCAACGCGCGTTCAGGTCCAGCGCGCAGGCGGCCCACGGCGCAGATGTGCACGCGCATCGTGGCCTGCCTTACAGGCTGTCGATCTGATGCTGCCCGCCGGGAAGCCACATCTTTTCAAGCTGATAGAACTCGCGCACTTCCGGGCGAAAGACGTGGACGATGACATCGCCCGCGTCAATCAGCACCCAGTCGCCGGTATCCTTGCCCTCGATCTTGCACAGGCGGCCGAAGCGCTGCTTGATCCGGTCGACCAGCTTTTCAGAGATCGAGGCTACCTGACGCGACGACCGGCCCGAACAGATGACCATGTAATCGGCCATGTCGGATCGTCCGCGCAGATCAATCTGCACAAGGTCTTCGGCCTTGTCATCGTCAAGCGAGGCCAGAACTTCGGTCAGAAGTGCATCACTTTCCACGGCATCGGCGGCTGTGGTCGCGGCGGTCATACGATCCGCTCGCGGGCCGACGGGCAATCCCGTCGCAGGGTCAGAATGAGACAGGACATCGTCCTCCGGTTGTTGTGCGCCGATCCGGCCTCGGCACAAGGCATGCCCGCACCCTACCATCGCAAGGACGATATCTCAATCACGGGGAAGCGGGGTCGATACAAGCGCGCGGGCATCAGCGCAAGGGGAAATGGCGCGGAAAACAGGTCGGAGCCGCGCGCACGGGCTGACGCGGGATCATTGTCCTTGCACAGCCGACTTGCGCAGACCAGGCCAAAGGCACTCTTACCGGACTGTGAAGGCCACTTCGTTGCGGCGGTTCCACGGCAGTGTCATCGGGCCGTCGTAGAAATAATAGTGTGGCCCCGCGGTGATGATCAGCCTGTTTGCATCGGCCCACGCCCGTAGCCGCGCGGCCTGTTCTGCCAGGACCGCGTCACCCCGCAGACCGGAAAACCGGATTGCAATCTGGCGGTCCCCCGGCACTTGGCGCAGGCGGATCGCGGCATCCTTTGGCTGCGGCAGGGTCGCAAGATCAAAGTCCTTGGGCATCGTGAAGCGCACGGTCCAGCCAGCGCCAGCGGGGGTTTGTGCCACGGGAGTGGTCATCGCGACCTTTTCGCGCGTCGCATTGCCGCCGAAGATATATCCTGCAAGCGTGCGAAACCCGCGGCCGATGGCTGCATCGCGGTTGCCCGACACGCCCACCTCGGCCACGATATGCGGGGCATAGTCGCGCACTTCGATCACCCCATCCGTTCGCGACACCGTATAGGGCGGTGTCTCATAGCCTTTGTAGGTGTCTGCTGACGCCATCAATCCCGCTCCTGCCAGCAGCGCCAAAGCCAGAAATGCCGGGCGCAAGGTCTGGCCAGTCATCATAGCGCGTCCTTCCCCTTTGACAGCGGCACATTCCCCACAATCCGCACCTCGCGCTGCGGGAAGGGGATAGAGATGTCGTTGGCCTTGAATGCATCCCACAGGGCCAGATAGACATTGCCACGAATGTTGGTCAGGCCTTCGGTCGGATCGCGGATCCAGAAGCGCAGGATGTAATCCACCGAACTGTCGCCAAAGCCCACGATATGACACACGGCCGGGCGTTCGTTCAGCACGCGGTTCACAGTGCCCGCCGCTGTGACCGCCAGTTTGCGCACCAGATGCGGGTCGGCCTCGTATGACGCGCCGAAAAACAGATCAAGCCGCACATATTCGTTGGAATGTGACCAGTTGACCACCTGCCCGGTGATCAGATCCTCATTCGGGATCAGGTATTCCTTGCCGTCGCGCGTGACGACAGACACATAGCGCGCACCCAGACTTTCGATCCAGCCGAACGTCTCGCCCAGACTGATCACATCGCCGGGCTTGATCGACTTGTCCAGCAGGATGATCACGCCCGATACAAGGTTCGACACCACCTTTTGCAGGCCGAACCCAAGCCCTACACCCACCGCACCCGACAGCACGGCAAGACCGGTCAGATCGAACCCCACCGCCTTCAGTCCGATGAAAACGGCGGCCCCGTAAAGGGTGATCTGCAGAAACTTGCCAGCCAGAACCCGCATCGACGGGCTGATATCCTCATTCCGTGCGATCCGGCTGGTGATGCCTTGCGCCGCCATCCGCGCAAATGTGAACAAAAGTCCTGTGACGACCATCGCTTTCAGAACGGCCAGAGCCGACAGCCGGAAGGTGCCAAAGCTGATCGCGGCAGAGTCCAAAAATTCCGTTGCGGGCTCAACAAACCCCAGGAAGTAGAGGGTGGCGAAAATCCACCCGCCCCAACGCACCAGCCGCCGCAATGAGCGGTTGCGGATCACACTGACCAGAATTCCGATCAGCACCCAGGCGGCGGCTATGGTGCCCGTAAGTTCCACCAGATAGCGGCGCGACTGAAACGGCGAGATCTGGGCGATGGTGAGTACTGCTACCCAGAGCAAAACCACATAGATCACCCCCAACACCCGCCGCCTTGCGGTGGCCAGAATCCGCATTTGCCATATCGGCAACCCTTCAAGCGAGCGGAGCCACGTCTCGATCCGCGGGCCGATCGCCCGGTTGATCAGGGCGGAGACGACCAGAAGCCCGACGACCAGAGCCACCTGCCAAAGCCGGTATGGCACCAGAAGCGACAAAATCAGCGCCTGCACCTCGGCCCAGAACTTGAGCGCGCCTTGGGCGGGGCCGGAATTGAGAAAATCCATGGGTGTCCTTTTGCGGTCAGTCTGGCATGGAACGGGGTTGGCCGCAAACTCAGCAGGTTATTGCGCGGCACCATCGTTCGGCGTAAAAGGCGCGCCATGATCCGCTTTTTCAACATCGGCGACCATACCCGCCTGACTGAACGCTTTTTCGGTGCGCGCCGTTCCGTGCTGGCCCGCGGGTAGGCGGCCCGCCTGCCTTCGCCCGTTCCCGTTCCCAATTGAAAGACCCGAGCCATGACCGCTCTGCGCACGCTTTATGACAAGATATGGGATGACCATGTCGCCCATCAGGCCGATGACGGCACCTGCCTTTTGTATATAGACCGCCATCTGGTCCATGAAGTGACCAGCCCGCAGGCATTTGAAGGCTTGCGCATGGCCGGCCGCAAAGTCCGCGCGCCGGAAAAGACCATTGCTGTGCCCGACCACAACGTGCCGACCACGCTGGACCGTGCCGATGCGGCCACCATGACCGAGGACAGCCGGGTTCAGGTCGAAGCACTTGATACCAATGCCAAGGACTTCGGCATCCATTACTATCCGGTGTCGGATGTGCGTCAGGGCATCGTGCATATCGTTGGCCCCGAACAGGGCTGGACGCTGCCCGGCATGACCGTTGTGTGCGGTGACAGCCACACCGCCACCCACGGTGCGTTCGGCGCACTTGCCCACGGCATCGGCACGTCAGAGGTGGAACATGTTCTGGCCACCCAGACCCTGATCCAGCGCAAGGCCAAGAACTTCCGCGTGGAGATCACAGGATCCTTGCGCCCCGGTGTGACGGCCAAGGACATCACGCTTTCGGTCATCGGCGCAACCGGCACCGCAGGCGGCACCGGCTATGTGATCGAGTATTGCGGGCAGGCAATCCGCGAATTGTCGATGGAAGGCCGCATGACGGTCTGCAACATGGCCATCGAGGGCGGTGCGCGTGCGGGTCTGATCGCGCCTGATGAGAAAACCTTTGCCTATTGCATGGGCCGACCCCACGCCCCCAAAGGGGCCGCGTGGGAAGTTGCGCTGACCTACTGGAAAACCTTGTTCTCGGACGAGGGCGCGCATTGGGACAAGGTGATCACCCTGAAAGCCGAGGATATCGCCCCGGTCGTGACATGGGGCACCAGCCCCGAGGATGTGCTGCCGATCACCGGTGTCGTTCCCGCTCCGTCGGATTTCGAGGGCGGCAAGGTCGAGGCCGTGCAGCGCAGTCTGGATTACATGGGTCTGACGCCCGGCCAGAAACTGTCGGACATCGCGATTGATACGGTGTTCATCGGGTCGTGCACCAATGGCCGGATCGAAGATCTGCGCGCGGCGGCGGCGATCCTTAAGGGCAAGAAGAAAAAGGACGGCCTGCGCGCGATGGTCGTGCCCGGGTCCGGCCTTGTGCGCGCGCAGGCTGAAGAAGAGGGCCTGGCGCAAATTTTCATCGACGCCGGTTTCGAATGGCGTCTTGCAGGTTGCTCGATGTGCCTGGCGATGAATCCGGACCAGTTGTCGCCGGGTGAACGCTGTGCCGCCACATCGAACCGCAACTTCGAGGGCCGTCAGGGCCGGGGTGGGCGCACGCATCTGTTGTCGCCCGCGATGGCTGCGGCTGCCGCAATCACCGGTCGGCTGACCGATGTGCGTGAGATGATGTGACAACATGAGGTGGCAAGCGGAAAAGCGGATCGGTTTTCAGGCGCGGTGGCAGGTCAGCCGGTCGTCCGACAATCCGAAAACGGCCCGCCTTTTCCTTGCCGGCCTTATCCCGGCCATCCTGGCTTTCGTGGGGTCGATCCTGTGGATCTTCATTGATCCGGGTGTCGGCTTCTGGCCCCTTCTCACGGCCTTTGCGGCCAATGTGATGGGGATCGGCTGGGGGTTTTTCGCGCTTCGCTACGGCGCCAAGCATTATGAAAATTCTGCGGGGCCCGGCCCTGCTTCAAAGGACACCTGACATGGATAGATTCACCACCCTTACCGGCGTTGCCGCCCCCATGCCGCTGGTCAATATCGACACCGACATGATCATTCCCAAGCAGTTCCTGAAAACCATCAAGCGCACCGGGCTTGGCGTGAACCTGTTTGACGAGATGCGCTATACGCTGGAAGGCGCGGAAATTCCGGACTTTGTTCTGAACCAGCCCGCCTACCGCGACGCCGAGATCCTGATTGCGGGCGATAACTTTGGATGCGGGTCCAGCCGCGAACACGCGCCTTGGGCGCTGCTGGATTTTGGCATCCGCTGCGTGATCTCGACCAGCTTTGCCGATATCTTCTTCAACAACTGCTTCAAGAACGGCATCCTGCCGATCGTGCTGCCAAAGGAGCAGGTCGATGCCTTGATGGAGGGCGCAAAGCGTGGGGCCAATGCCCGCGTGACCGTTGATCTTGAGACGCAGACCATCACTTCCTCGGACGGCCAGCGTTTCCCGTTCGAGGTGGATGCCTTCAGAAAACACTGTTTGTTGAACGGATTGGATGACATTGGGCTGACAATGGAAAAAGCCAAGTCCATCGAATTGTTTGAAATGTCGGCATCGCAGGCGCGTCCCTGGGTCTGAGAACACCGCCCGATCGCTGCAAATTACAACATCTTGTGCCACCCTTCGCCAAAAGCGGAGGGTGGCCGCGTTTTGGCCGTTATTTTGATGCAAAGGGGCGACACCTTTTCCGTTAAAGTGCCATAAACATTGCGTCTTCTGACAGGACAGTTGCAGCGGCTGGCGAAAGAAGGCAAAAATTGGGCAAGATTGAGGCAACCCGCCACAAAGTGCGGACGATGATCGGGCCAATGGCATCGGACAAAACGATGTCGGACCTGATTGAGGAAGGCAAGGCAGTGATTTCGCGAATTGGCGGCTCGCTTATGCGCGCATTTTTCGTGGTGCTTCTGGTTGCGACGCCTTCGGTGTTGTTGCCGGGCGTCGGCTCTGACGGCAAGCAGATGGTGGCACTGGTGGCCCTGTTTGCGGGCATGCTGACCTTTGCCGAATACAACGCCACCTATCCCGGCCTGATCGAGTTTCGCGACGCCCCGCCGTTCAACCGCGTGCGGTTCCTGATCCTGTTTTTCACGGTCGTGACCCTGACCATCATTACCGAACACGGCATTGATCCGACGTCGGTGAACACCATCGTGCATGCCATCGGTGCGCTGATCAGCAACGCTATGGATTTTCCCTACAGCCCGGTTCGCCTGGCTACGCTGATGCTGGCCGATGATGCGACGAATGCGCAGATCGAGGCGGTGCGGACAGCGGCTGGCATGGCCTACCTGATCTCGCTGATCGGGCTTTGCGTGTTTGTCGTCCTGCTGAAGCTGAACCGCTGGCCCACGCAGAACGGGTCGTTCAACGTCTGGATCAACCTGCCGACGTTCGACCCGACCGCAGGCGGCGATGTGATCGCCCGGATCGAGCGCGATGCGCGCGTTAACATTGCGTTAGGATTTTTGCTGCCATTCCTGACACCAGCTGTCGTGAAACTGGGCAGTGTGGGGTTCGAGCCTTTGCTTCTGACCTCGCCGCAAACGTTGATATGGACGATGACCGCATGGGCCTTTCTTCCCGCCAGCTTGTTCATGCGCGGCATCGCGATGGGCAAGATTGCCGAACTGATCCGCGAAAAGCGCCGCATCAACGGCCCGCAGGAAAGCAATGGGCTTATTCCGGCCTGATCGCAGCGCTGGCGGTTCTGGCGCTGTTGTCCGGGCCAGTGGCGGCAGATCGTTTGCGCATTGCAACCTACAACCCTGATCTGAGCCGCGCCGGACCCGGGCTTTTGCTGCGTGACATCTTGCGGGGTGATGCACAGGTCGCGGCAAGCGTTTCGATGATGGTCGCGTTGGATGCCGATGTCGTCGTGCTGACCGGAATGGATTGGGATCTGGACGGTATCGCGCTGGGCGCGCTGGCCGATCTGCTTGAAAAGGCCGGGCGTCCCTATCCCCATCGCTTTGCGCTGCCGCCCAATACCGGCATGCCCACCGGCTTTGATGTCGACGGCAACGGCTATTTTGGCGAAGCGCGCGATGCGCAGGGCTATGGCCGCTTTCGGGGTGAGGAGGGTATCGCGATCCTGTCGCGCCTGCCGATCCGTGCGGCGGATGTGGTGGATTTCTCGGGGTATCTGTGGCGCGATCTGCCGGGCGCACTGGTGCCGCCCGGCACCGACCCCGGACTGCTTGCAATTCAGCGCCTGTCCTCCACCGGGCACTGGCAGGTGCCGGTTGAGCTGCCCGGCGGGCGGGTTCTGACCCTGCTGGCATGGCACGCCACGCCGCCGGTGTTTGATGGGCCAGAAGACCGCAACGGGCGGCGCAACCATGACGAGGCGGCCTTCTGGCTGCGGCTTCTGGCGGGAGATCTGCCCTTTGCGCCGCCGCAAACCCCTTTTGTCCTGCTGGTTCAGTCCGACCTTGATCCGGTTGATGGGGATGGCCGCGCGGGGGCAATGCGGGCCCTGCTGACCAGCCCGCAGTTGCAAGACCCTGCCCCGCGC
>JBGSRQ010000403.1:0-8768 GCA_041737515.1 Rhodobacterales bacterium
GGCGCCAAACGCGGCCTCGGCTTCGGCGCGCGTCAGCGGGCGGCTGGCGGCAAGGCCGATCAGCGGTTTCAGCACATCACTCATGCCGGAACCCTGGCCGCAACCCGTGCCCGCGCCTCGTCAAGAAAGTTGCGCAGCAACTGGTGGCCATGCTCCGAGGCGATGCTTTCGGGGTGAAACTGCACCCCCTCGATCAGATGCTCGCGGTGGCGCAGCCCCATGATCGTGCCATCCTCCAGCCAGGCCGTCACCTCCAGCTCGTCGGGCAGGCTCTCGCGCTCCACGATCAGGCTGTGATAGCGCGTCGCCTGAAAGGGCGAGGGCAGGCCGCGAAACACGCCCCGGCCTGCATGATGCATCAGGCCCATCTTGCCATGCACGATCTCGTGGCAGCGCACGACCTTGCCGCCGAACGCCTCGCCAATAGTCTGATGCCCCAGACAAACCCCCAGCAGGGGAATGCCCGCGCTGGCCGCAGCCTTGGTCAAGGGCAGGCAGATGCCCGCCGCCGCCGGGTCACAGGGGCCGGGCGACAGCACGATCACTTCGGGGCGCAGCGCGATCACGTCCTGCACCTCCAGCGCATCGTTGCGCTTGACCACAACCTCGGCCCCAAGCTCGCCCAGGTAATGGACAAGGTTGTAGGTAAAGCTGTCATAGTTATCGATCAAAAGCAGCATCGGCGTCACCGTGTTCCCCGGGGGTCGAGGTCTTATCGCCCATCGCCCTGCGGCTGTAAACCGCAGCCGGGCAGGCCGCCGTCACCGCCAGTCCAGCACAACCTTGCCCGACAACCCCGACCGCATCGCCGCAAACCCCTCCTGAAACTGGTCCACCCCAAACCGGTGCGTGATCACCTTGCGCACATCCAGCCCGTTCTCCAGCATGGCGATCATCTTGTACCAGGTCTCAAAGATCTCGCGCCCATAGACGCCCTTGATGGTGATCGCCTTGAACACGATCCGGCTCCAGTCCACCGGGCTTTTGCCCGGCGGAATGCCCAGCATCGCGATGCGCCCGCCCATCACCATGGCCTCGACCATCTGATCAAGGGCGGATTGATTGCCCGACATCTCCATACCGACATCGAACCCCTGCACGATCTTCAGATCTGCCATCACGCGGCCCAGATCATCCGTTGCCACGTTCACCGGCACCACATCCGCGACCTTTGCAGCAAGTTCCAGCCGCGTCGCGTTCACGTCCGTGATCACCACATGGCGCGCGCCGACATGGCGTGCGACCGCCGCGGCCATGATGCCGATCGGCCCGGCACCGGTGATCAGCACATCCTCGCCCACCAGATCAAAGCTGAGGGCTGTGTGCACCGCATTTCCGAGCGGGTCCAGAATTGCGCCAATCTCGTCATCAATGCCGTCAGGCAAGGGCACGACGTTGAACGCAGGCAACCGCAGATATTGCGCGAAAGCACCGGCTTCATTCACCCCGATTCCGCGCGTTTCGGGATCAAGATGGAACTTGCCCGCACGGCTTTGGCGTGACTGTTTGCCGATCAGATGCCCCTCGCCCGAGCATCGTTGACCGATGGAAAGCCCCTCGACATTGCGGCCGATCTCTACAATCTCGCCGGCAAACTCATGCCCCGTGACCAAGGGCACCGGCACCGTTTTCGCCGCCCATTCGTCCCAGTTCCAGATATGGATATCGGTGCCGCAGATGCCGGTTTTGCGGATCCGGATCAGCACATCGTCGGGGCCGATTTCGGGCACGGGCCGGGTTTCCATCCAGAGGCCCGGTTCGGGCTTCGATTTCGCCAGCACCTTCATTTCATTGGTCATATCGCCCCCACTTCGCGGCCTGCCTCGGTAAATGCCGCAAGGCCCATGTCCAGATCATCCCGTGTCAGGCGCGCATTCATCTGGGTGCGGATGCGGGCCTGCCCCTTAGGCACCACCGGAAAGAAGAACCCCGCCACATAGACACCGCGCGTGAACAGCGCCTGCGCCATTTTCTGCGCAAGGGTCGCATCGCCCAGCATCACCGGGATGATCGGATGTTCGCCCGGCAGCAGCGCAAACCCTGCCCCTGTCAGCCCTGCGCGCCAATAGGCTGCGTTGTCGAACAATTGCGCGCGCAGATCATCCGCCGCTTCGACGATATCGAGCGCAGCCAACCCCGCCACCACCACCGGCGGCGGCAGCGCGTTCGAAAAGAGATAGGGTCGTGCGCGTTGGCGCAGAAGGTCAATCACCGGCTGTGGCCCGGCGATATAGCCGCCCAACGCGCCGCCCATCGCTTTGCCCAAGGTGCCCGTCACGATATCAACCGCCACCCCCGCATGCGCTGCGGTGCCGCGCCCCTGCGGCCCCATGAAGCCCGTCGCATGGCAATCATCCACCATCACCATCGCGCCGTAAGCATTTGCCAGCGCACGGATTTCACCCAGTTTCGCCAGAAATCCGTCCATCGAGAACACGCCGTCTGTCGCCACCATGATGAAGCGTGCGCCGTTCGCGCGGGCAGCCTTCAGTTGCGTCTCAAGATCGTCCATGTCGGCATTTGCATAACGATAGCGTTTTGCCTTGCACAGCCGGATACCATCAATGATCGAGGCGTGGTTCAGGCTGTCGGAAATGACTGCATCTTCCGGCCCCAGCAGCGGCTCGAACAACCCGCCGTTCGCATCGAAGCAGGCGGCGAAGAGGATCGCGTCGTCGTGCCCAAGGTATCGCGCCAGCGCTTCCTCCAACTCGCGGTGAATATCCTGCGTGCCGCAGATGAAGCGCACCGAGGCCATGCCAAACCCGTGGTCGTGCATCGCACCCGTGGCGGCTGCAATCAGCGCGGGATGGTCGGCCAGCCCAAGATAATTGTTGGCGCACAGGTTCAGCATCGGCTGCCCCGCCACCGTGATATGCGCGCCTTGAGCAGAGGAGATGAGACGCTCGCGCTTCATCAGCCCTTCGGCGTCGATCCCTGCGAGGGTGGTCTGGATATGGCTCAGGAAGTGCGCAGTATCCGTCATATGAGATGCCTTTCCGGTTTCACGGCTTTTCCGTCAGGAGGCGCGAAAAGTCAACATCACGGATATGCGTCCGTAATTACGGAATCTTCAACTATCCTGAACGATCAGAATGGCACGCGCCCCGCCTTCGTCGGCGCGGATTGCGTGCGGGCGGTCGGCGGGGTAGCGGGCGGTGTCGCCGCTGGTCAGGCGGCTTTCGTCTGCGCCGGACACCACCGTTACAAAGCCGTCGATCACGGTCAGATGTTCGCGGCAGCCCGGCGAATGGGGGTCACTGTTCAGTTGGCCACCCGGCGCGAAGGTCAGATCATAGACCTCGTGCTGGCCCACGGTTTCGGCGGGCGACAGGATGCGGATGCGCAAACCCCTGCCCCGACCCTCGATCACCGGGGCGGCAGAGGCGCGCGTCACATCAATGCCGGGTGCGGTGCGGCCATCCAGCAACCCGGCGAAATCGACCTGCAGTGCCTGCGTCAGATTCCATAGCGTTGCCACCGTCGGGCTTGATTCGCCACGCTCGATCTGGCTGACCATCGAACGGCTGACGCCAGACAGTTTTGCCACGGCATCAAGGCTCAGCCCCTTGGATTTGCGCGCGTCGCGCAAGGAAGTGGCTAGCAGGTCGTGAATATCGGCGCGCGGGTTCATCGCCGCAGCATGGGATGCGGCAGGAATGGCGTCAATGCGGCAGATGCCGAAAGCGTGGCTTGAAAGCGACCTGCGGCCCTGCAATGCGTGGCGCAACAAGGAGGCCCGAATGGATCAGGCGATCATCTTCACCGGCCGGTTGCTGATTTCGGCGCTGTTTGTGGCCGGCACGTTTCAGAAAATCCTCGATCCGGCAGCGGCGGAAGGGTTGCTGGGCGGATTTGGTCTGCCCGTATGGCTGATCTGGCCGGCCTGCGCGTTCAATGCCTTGGGTGCGGTGTCGCTGATCACCGGGTGGGCGCTACGGCCAATGGCAATGCTGCTGGCCGCTTACTGCGGGGTGACAAGCGTGTTTCACTTCATCCCGTCGGACGGGTGGCAGACGTCGATCTTTGTGAAGAACTGGGCGATTGCGGGGGGCTTGCTGGTGCTGGCGGCTTCGTCACCGCAGGGCAAGATGCAAAAGTGGTCGGGGCGATAGGATTCGAACCTACGACCTACGGTTCCCAAAACCGCCGCGCTACCAGACTGCGCTACGCCCCGACGGCTGCCTCCTAGCGCAGATCATCGCCCAAGGAAAGCGGTGAATGGGCTATTCGGCTTCGCAGGGCCACAGCGCCCGCGCCTGATCTATCGCCGGATGACGCAACCGCGACCCCGGCTTGATCCCAAGCGCTGCGGCCTGCCCGCCATTGATTTCCAGCACGAATTTCACGCCGCGCCCGCCGTCGATCGCGGTGTCGTCCTGCGGGATGGCATTGGGATGCACCCGCGTGACCTGCCCTTGCGGATCGGCAAAGATCATGTCCAGCGGGATCAGCGTGTTGCGCATCCAGAAGTAAACACTTTGCGGACGTTCATAGACAAACAACATCCCGGCATCGGCAGGCATCGTTTCGCGAAACATCAGGCCCTGCGAGCGCTCGACCGCCGTATCGGCCAGTTCGACCGTGAACACCGCACTGCCGCCGGGCACCGAAACCTCGGCCCGGTCCGGCAGACAGTCTGCAAACGCAGGCACGGCCAGCGCCAGACCTGCTGCAACTATGCCTGCTGTTCGCGCGATGCGGCTTCCCATGACACCACCTGTACTGCCATCCGGCCGCGTTTGCCATCAATGATGCGCAGGCAGACCGCTTCGCCGGCTGCCAGATCCGCGAAACCAGACATCCGCAAAACCTCGACGTGAACGAAAACATCGTCGGGGCGGCCAAACACATTGGCAAAGCCGAACCCCTTGCCCTTGTCGAACCATTTCACCCGGGCGGGTTCAAGCGGACGTGCCGCAATTTCGTCGGCAGATACAATGCCCGCGTCTTCGCCCAAAGGAAACGAAACCGCTGTCGGTGCGTCAATCGCCATCACTTCGACGGCCTGAACCCCGCGCGGGGTCTGCTGCACAAGCACCGTGATCCCGGTGCCGTCGGCCACCGAGCTTTGGCCATAGTTGCGCAAGACATTGGCATGCAACAGGATATCGGAACCCGCCTCATTGGCCACAATGAAGCCAAATCCCTTGACCGGATCGAACCATTTGACTGTGCCGTGGACAATATCCCCGGTCTTCTCTTCTTCGGTCATCGCAGAGCTTTGTCCCCAGAGTTAGCCCTTGTGAATTGTCAATCTGCCATAATTGTTAATGATTCAAGCGAAAAACGCTCAGCCTGACTTAGGGTGAATTTCACGAAGCGTGAAAATCATGGACACAGACGCGCCACAACCCACGGCTTATCAACCGCAGGCCTGCGCCACTGAAGCCGGTCATGCAACCGGAAGTCGCCATCGGCCCAGAATTCGATTTCCAATGGCGTGATGCGGATGCCACCCCAGAACGGCGGGCGGGATGGATTGACGCCTTTGGCAACCGTTACCTTTGCCACCTCGGCCATCAGGGCGGTGCGCGATGACAGGGGTTGCGACTGATCCGATGCCCAGGCCCCCAACCGGCTTTTGAGACTGCGCGAGGCATAATAGGCATCCGCCTGCGGGCCCTCCTCGCGTTCTGTCACACCGCGCACCCGGATCTGACGGCGCAGCGATTTCCAGTGCAGAACGAAAGCCGCCGTGCCGCTGGCGGCAATCTCGCGCGCTTTGGCGCTGCCGTAATTGGTGTAGAACACAAAGGCGGCTGGCTCGATCTCCTTGAGCAGTACCATGCGCACATTCGGCAATCCGGCCGCGTCAACCGTTGCCAGCGCAATCGCGTTCGGATCGTTCGGCTCTACGGGTTCGGCCTCGGCCAGCCAGGCGCGCGCGATGGCAAAAGGATCGTCACCCGCAAAAATTCCAGTTCGGTCCATGCGGCATCCTGTTTCAGAAATACGGTGCCCCGAACCCGGCACGGGCGTTGCGGCGCTGCACGGGAACCTAGCGCGCCACGTCGCCTGCGACAAGCGCCGCCCACACTTGATGCGAAAGGCCGGATCGCCTACACGTCATTGTCAAAGACGGTGGGGCAAGGGACAAAAGATGACAGCAGGATTGATGGCGGGCAAGCGCGGGCTGATCATGGGGCTTGCGAATGACAAATCCATTGCCTGGGGCATCGCGAAAACCTGCGCTGATCACGGCGCAGAGCTTGCTTTCTCGTATCAGGGCGAGGCGCTGAAAAAGCGCGTCGAACCGCTGGCCGCAAGCATCGGCAGCACGATGATGGTGGAATGCGATGTGGCCGACGAGGCGTCGATGGACTCGCTTTTCGCGCAACTGAAGGCCGATTGGGGCAGCCTTGATTTCGTTGTCCACGCCATCGGCTTTTCCGACAAGAACGAGCTGCGCGGGCGCTATGTTGACACCTCGCGCCAGAATTTCCTGATGTCGATGGATATCTCGGTCTATTCCTTTACCGCCGTTTGCCAGCGGGCGGCCGCCATGATGAACCCTGGCGGGTCGCTGCTGACGCTGACGTATTTCGGCGCGGAAAAGGTGATGCCGCATTACAACGTGATGGGCCTGTGCAAGGCCGCACTTGAGGCGTCGGTGAAGTATATCGCCGAGGATCTGGGCCGCGACGGCATTCGCGTGAACGCCATTTCCGCAGGCCCGATCAAGACGCTGGCCGCATCGGGTATCGGCGATTTCCGCTATATCATGAAGTGGAACGAGTTGAACTCGCCACTGCGCCGCAACGTGACGCAGGAAGAGGTCGGCAAGGCCGCACTTTACCTGCTGTCCGATCTTGGCTCGGGCACCACGGGCGAAAACCTGCATGTCGACGCGGGCTATCATGTGGTGGGGATGAAGGCGATTGATGCGCCTGACATTGACCTTGTGACGCCCAAAAAGGATGCTGCGCAGTGACGCTGACCGCCTTTCTTGCCGTGGCCGTGCTGCATCTCATGGCTGCGATCAGCCCCGGCCCGGCTGTGCTGATGTCAGCCCGCACCGGGATCACCGAAGGATTGCGCACCGGTGCATTTCTGGCGATGGGCATCGGCGCGGGGGCGGTGATCTGGGCCGCTGCAGCGCTGTTCGGGCTGGCCGTCTTGTTTCAGGCGGCCCCGGCGCTTTTGTGGATGCTGAAGATCGCAGGCGGGCTGTATCTGGTCCACATGGCATGGGGGATGTGGCGTGATGCGCGCATGCCGCTTGACGTGGTCGCCACAGGCGGCACGCCGCGCACGGCGGCATCGGCGTTCCGTCTGGGGCTTTTCACGCAGTTGTCAAACCCCAAGCCTGCCGTGCTGTTTTCGGCCATCTTCATTGGCACCGTGCCGGCAGGCACGCCGTTCTGGGTGATCGCAGCCTTGCTGACGGTCGTGTTTCTGAACGAGGCGGTGTGGAATACGCTGGTCGCCCGCATCTTTTCCTTTCAACGCTCCAAAACTGCCTATATCAGCCTGAAAACAATCATTGACCGCAGCTTCGGGGGGCTTTTGGCCCTGCTGGGGCTGAAAATCGCCGTAAGCTGAAAGACCGCCATGACCGACCGCTTGCCGCATGAAAAAGGCTTCCATGTCAGCTGGGATCAGATCCACCGCGACGCGCGCGCACTGGCGTGGCGGCTGGATGGTCAGGGGCCGGACAATGGCGCGTGGCGTGCCGTGGTGGGCATCACGCGCGGTGGGTTGGTGCCCGCGATGATCGTCAGCCGGGAGCTTGACATCCGCACGGTCGATACGATCTCGATCAAAAGCTACAACCATCAGGCGCAGACCGCCCCCCGCGTGATCAAGTCACCGCAGGCGGACCTCATGGGTGATGGCACGGGAATTCTGATCGTCGATGATCTGGTGGACAGCGGCAAAACGCTGGAGGTGGTGCGTGCATTGTATCCCAAGGCGCATTTTGCCACCGTCTATGCCAAGCCGTCAGGCCGCCCGCAGGTCGATACGTTCATCACCGAAGTAAGCCAGGATACCTGGATCTTCTTCCCGTGGGACATGGCGCTGCAATATGTGCAGCCCTATCGCGGCACGGACTGACCCTGTGACCACGGGCCAACGGCTGACCCATTGGCTGCACCGCCTGTTCGAGGCGAGCCTGCTGTTCAAGGGCTTGCTTGCGTCCATCGAATCCCTGTGTGGTTTTGCGCTGTGGCTGACACCCAACGCCTCGTTGTTGTGGGTGCTGGACTGGATGACGCGCAACCGGATGACGCAGGATGCCGATGATCCGATGGCGCGATGGTTCCACGGTCTTGCGGTGAACTTGCCGATCCAGACCCAGCATTTCTACGCGATTTATCTTCTGGCACATGGCGGGCTGAAGCTGGCGATGGTGGTGCTGCTGGCGTTCAAGGTGCGGTGGGCCTATCCTGCGGCGATGGTCGTGCTGGCGGGTTTCGTCACCTATCAGATGAGCCAGTTTTTCCACGACCATTCGCCGGTTCTGCTGGGGCTCAGCCTGTTTGACTGCGTGATGATCGTGCTGGTGTGGCGCGAATGGCGGCTGATGCCCGAAGACGGCGTTGCCGCCTGAGGGTTGCGCCCATTGTGCGCGCGCCGATCTTTGCTAATCTCGCCCCGAACCATCGGAGAGTGTGATGTCCCTGCCCCTGAACCCCGCAATGGCCGCCACCTTTCCGCCCCCGGTAATGGAGGCGCGGCGCTGGCTTTCCGGCGTGACCTTTGCACCCGACCGTCCGCTGATCAATGTCAGTCAGGCGGCTCCGGTGGACAGCCCGCCGCTGGCC
>JBGSRQ010000424.1:0-1875 GCA_041737515.1 Rhodobacterales bacterium
GGTGTGGCCTTCGACCTGTTTGGTGACCGACAACAGCATGTCGATTTCTTCGACCTCGGCCTCGCCTCGCACCAGACGGTCCATCACGCGCATCATCCAGCCGGTGCCTTCGCGGCAGGGCGTGCATTGGCCGCAGCTTTCGTGCTTGTAGAATTTCGACAAGCGCCAGATTGCCTTGATCACATCGGTCGACTGGTCCATCACGATCACCGCCGCCGTGCCAAGGCCGGACCGCTGCTCGCGCAGCCAGTCGAAATCCATGATCGCATCGTCGCATTGCGCCGCGTTCAGCATCGGCACGGATGACCCGCCGGGGATCACCGCCTTGATGTTCTTCCAGCCGCCGCGCACACCGCCGCAATGCCTGTCCAACAGTTCGCGCAGCGGGATCGACATCGCCTCTTCGACGATGCAGGGGTTCATCACATGGCCCGAGATGCCGAATATCTTGGTCCCCACATTGTTCGGCCGACCGATCGAGGAAAACCACCCCGCCCCGCGCCGCAGGATCGTGGGCACGACGGCGATCGATTCGACGTTGTTCACCGTGGTCGGGCAGCCGTAAAGGCCCGAGCCTGCGGGGAACGGCGGCTTCATGCGCGGCATTCCCTTCTTGCCTTCAAGACTTTCCAGAAGGGCCGTTTCCTCGCCGCAGATATAGGCACCGGCACCGTGGTGCAGGTAAAGGTCGTAGTCATAGCCCGACCCGCAGGCGTTCTTGCCCAGATACCCTGCGTCGTACGCCTCATCAATCGCGCGCTGCAGCGCCTCTTTCTCGCGGATGTATTCGCCGCGGATGTAGATATAGCCCGCGACCGCGTTCATCGCGAAACCGGCGATCAGGCAACCTTCGACCAGCGTATGCGGGTCGTGGCGCATGATCTCGCGGTCTTTGCAGGTGCCGGGTTCGGATTCGTCGGCATTGACCACCAGATAGCTGGGACGCCCGTCCGATTGCTTGGGCATGAACGACCATTTCAGGCCCGTGGGAAACCCCGCCCCGCCCCGCCCGCGCAGGCCGGACGCCTTGACCTGCTCGACAATCCAATCGCGGCCCTGCGCAAGGAACCCCTTGGTTCCATCCCAATGGCCGCGCTTTCTGGCACCGGCAAGGCTGCGGTCATGCATCCCGTAGATGTTCGTGAAAATGCGGTCCTGATCCTTCAGCATCGCCCGGCCCTTCCTAGCTGCGGTCGGCGGCCCGTCGCCGCCAGATCCGCCATGTTGCAACCATCGCCCAGACAAACGCCGCCAGTGCCGCGAAATCGAACAGAAAGGCAAAGCGGGGCTGCCATGCCATCGCTTCGCCGATCAGTTGCAGCAGCAGCCACAGCCCCATCGTCACCACCAGAACAATGGCGATCAACCGCGCATCGCGGGCGTTCGCATGATCTTTAGGGTCGGTCTGCGGCATCCGTCCTCAGTAGTCGTTCGTCTTGGCGCGGATCAGGAAAGCCTCGATCCCGATCTCGCCGATCAGTTTCGCCTGCGCCACCCACTTGTCTCGGGTGACCCGGCCTTTGAAGCCCTTAAGGTTTTCGTCCATCCAGGCGATTTCATTCGCACCCCAACCGGCGATCTGGTCAAAGTGGAAAATCCCCATCGAATGGCAAAGCTTTTCAAGCACTGGCCCGATGCCTTCGATCTGTTTCAGATCATCGCCCTTGCCGCCGCGCGCAGCCTTCAGCCCCTTGGGCCGGGCCGGGCCAGTGGCGACTTTCGGAGCGGCCTTGGCCCTTGGGGCCGCTTTCGGTGCGGCTGTGTCAGCGACGTTCACGGCGGCCGTCGATCTGGATTTCGCGGTCGTCGCGGATGTTGCCGGTTTGGCTTTTGCGGGGGCAGCAGCCCTGGCGACCCTGGCCTTTGGGGCCGGAG
>JBGSRQ010000429.1:0-2330 GCA_041737515.1 Rhodobacterales bacterium
CAAGGCGGCCGTGCCGGGCAAGCGGATGACCGAAATGGCTGCCAAGAAGGCCGCCCGTGTCGCTGCTCCGGCGGTTGCCGAAGCCCCGGCCGAAGCGCCTGTTGAGGCCGCAGCCGACGCAGAGTAATCTGATGGGGCAGCATCGTTGCGGTGCTGCCCTGCCTGCCAGCCCGCACAGGCGGGTTTGCGTGCCAGAAAGGGCGTGCCGCGATGTCTGATCACGTCTGTGTCGGTGCCATTGCCGGGTCGTTCGGCGTGCAGGGCGAGGTGCGGCTCAAATCCTTTTGTGCCGAACCTGCGGCGATTGCGTCTTATGGCCCCTTGTTCACCGAGGACGGCAAGCGGTCGTTCACCGTCAAGCTGACCCGCACGGTTTCGGGCGGGCTTGGCGCGCGGCTATCAGGCGTGGCGACCAAGGAAGAAGCCGATGCTTTGCGCGGTGTCAGCCTTTATGTCTCGCGTAACAAACTTCCGGTGCCGGGGGATGATGAATATTACCACGCCGATCTGATTGGCCTTTCGGTGCGCGATACCGGCGGGGCCGAGGTTGGGGTGTTGCGCGCCGTTCACAACCACGGTGCCGGTGATTTGCTGGAAATTCTGGGGCCGGGCATGAAAACCGCCCTCCTTTTGCCATTTACCCGTGCCATTGTGCCGACGGTTGATCTGAGCGCCCGGATCATAGTCGTTGACCTGCCCGATGGGCTGGACTAGCGGTATGATTCGCGCCAGTCTACCAGTGGGAGTGTGAACGGGGTGTCGATGCACAATCGCTTGCGTCTGCTTATGGCGGCAACCGCCTTGCTTTATCTTGGACCGCTGCTGGCGGGACTTGGTGGTTTCGGCTGGATGCTGGTGCCGGTCTTTGCCGCCATTTTCGTGATCTGGCTGGTGGTGCTGCGGCCCAGTGAATGGCCCAAGACGCGCGAAGAATGGACAAGCCCTGACGCTCTGGTTGCCATTGCCGCGCGGGTTGCGGTGCAGCTTTTGCTGGTGGCCGTGTGTTTCGGGATCGGCCGGGGCATCGGCGGTGTTGCGGGCAATCTGCCCCAATTCCCGGTTCTGGTTCCCATTCTGATGTCGGTTCTTTCCATTGTCATGGCGCGTATGTTGTGGGACCCGGCACTGGAAGACGCCGAGGATGAAGTGGCCGAGGTTTCCGGGCAAGTCCTGCCGGACACCGCCGAAGATGATGGGCCGATGTCGGAAAGCGCCGTTCGGTCCACCGCACAGGCGATGGTAGAAACGTTGGATGATCTGCCTGCCGATGTATCGGAAACCACCCTTGCCGCGCATCTGGATGCGATGGGTGAACATGTTCCTGCGACTGCCTTGCTGGATGCCTTGGCCAACAAGGCGGCCGAATCCGGTGCGCCGCATGTGATCCACAAGGCGCTGATGATCCTTACGACAAGCCCCGCCGTGGGGGCCGCGTTCAAGGGTGCGGGCGCGCAGGCGCTGGCGTTTCAAGTGGCGGGCGATGACCCGGATCTGCTTGGCATCTTTGCGCGCCGCTGCGCCGCGATGATCGGTGCCGACCCCAGCCTTTGGGATGATTGCCCTGCAACCGAGGCGGTGCGGGATGTGGCCTCGGGCATTGAAGATCCTGCCGCCGCAAACGCGCTTCTGGCGCTTGCGGAGGCGCAGGATGCCGCGCGCCCGCAGGTCTGATCCGCACCGATGCGGGTGATCGTTCACGCAGGCTTTCACAAGACCGGAACGACCAGCCTGCAATCGGTTCTGGCGTTGAACCGCGCGGCGTTGCTGCCGCATTTCCGGGTTGAGATTCTGGGCGGCGGCAACCGTGACCTGCGCGAGATTGCCGATACCGCCCGCGCGTTTTCGGTGACTGCCGATCCTGCAGAGCTTGCGGGGTTGCAAGGGCTTGTGGCGTCATGGGCTGCGGGAATGGCGCTTGCGCCGGGGCAGGGACTTATCATCTCCACCGAGGATCTGTCGGGCCATATGCCGGGGCACCGGGGCCTGAGGGATTATGCGGCGGCGACCCCCCTGGCCGGGGCTGTGGCAGACGGTGTGCGCATGGCGTTTGGCAAAGCTGTTGCGCTTGATTTCCTTTATACCACCCGCGCGCCCGAAGCTTGGCTGAAATCCCTGCACTGGCAGCTTTCCAAGCACGCGCATCTGCGCAGCCCTTTGGAGATGTTTTCCCGCAACACCGCCTCTGCCGCCGATTTCGCCCAGGTTCTTGCCGCCATTCGCAACGCGGTGGCACCGGCGCCGGTGCACGCGGTTGCGCTGGAAGACACAGAGCAGCGGCCTTTGGGCCCGGCGGATGCGCTGCTTGATCTGACCCGGATTGCCGCCGATGT
>JBGSRQ010000288.1:0-5008 GCA_041737515.1 Rhodobacterales bacterium
CCTCGGCGGGGGTCAGCAGGCCCAGCACATATTCGTCGGCAAGGGTGGCCGGATCGTCCCGTTCATCCGTCATGAGAGGCACTCCCGCAGGGAGGAAAGCCCGCGTCTGATCCAGCTTTTTGCTGTGCCCAGCGGCACGCCCTGCAAGGCTGCAATCTCGCCGTGGTTCATGCCCGCCACATGGGCCAGCAAAATGGCGTGGCGGCTTTGCCCCTGCAGCGCCGCCAGACAATCGCGCAAGCGCGAGGAGCCGGGCAGCATCTGCCAATCATCAGCCGGAACGCCCGCCTGACGCGTTTCTTGCAGCGTGGCAAGGTCATCCGGCGATAACGTGACCAACCTGCGCCCGTCGCGCAGGATGTTGCGGCAGCGGTTGCGCAGGATGGCATAGACCCAGCCGCGCGGCGACCCGTCGCGATATTGCCAGGCCTTGTGCCACACCTGTGCAAGGGCATCTTGCACCGCGTCTTCTGCCAGATCGCGCCGCCCCAGCATCCGCATGGCAACCCCCAGCATCCGGCCGCCATCCAGTCGAAGGATCGTGTCGATCCCGGTTTCGTCGCCGGCCACACAGGCGGCCAAAGCCTTTCGCAGCGCCTCGTCGTCGCCGTGGCTGTCGCCCTGCATCCTGATCTGACCTTCATCCTGCATGCCGAACCCTATGCCACAAGTCCGGGCCAGTGGTCCAATTCGGGCGGGGCAGGGCGCGTTGATTTGAGGCGTCATGGGCAGATGACACCGCTGCCGCCCCGCCGGATGCACGACAGATTATTTTTTCACGCTGCTGCATCCGCGCGCCGGATCGCGGTGTCTTGGGGTCATCGGGGGCGACAGTGCCCTTGCATCAAACCCAACCGAAAGGAAGTTTCATGACCCGTTTTGCTCTTTTGTCGTCGGTCGCCTTTGTCCTTGCTGCGCCTGCGGCATTTGCCGTCCCTGCCGTGGGTCTTGTCGGCGACAAGACGCTGATGATGTTTGATACCGAAACGCTGGCCGTTACGGGCACGATGGACGTGACAGGGGTTGACCGTCTGGCAGGCCTTGATCTGCGCCCGTCGAATGGCACGCTGGTGGGTGTCACCCCCGAAAGCACGATCGTGACCATCGACATGGCCACCGGTGCCGCAACCGAGCTGTCAAAGATGGACACGCCCCTGACCATCACCGATGCCCCGGTGATCGTCGATTTCAACCCGGCCGCTGACAAGCTGCGCTTCATGACCGGCACCACCAACCACCGCGTAGATGTTGAAACCGGGGCAGTTACCGTCGACGGAAGTCTTGCGTTTGTCGAGGGTGACATGCACGCAGGCGAAGCGCCGATGATCGCTGCTGCCGCCTATACCAACAGCTTCGGGAAGCCCGAAAAGACCGCGATGTTCAACATTGATGCGACCATCGTGGCGCTGATCCAGCAAACCGCGCCCAATGACGGCACGCTGGCGGCCATCGGCAAGCTGGGCATCGACGCGCCGGGGGCCACCTATGCGTTTGACGTGCAAACCACCGAAGATATGACCAACTCTGCATGGCTGGTCACGGGCAACATGCTTTACTCGGTCGATCTGGCGACGGGTGCCGCCACCGGCAAAGGCATGATTGAGGGGGTATCGGGCGATATCCGCGACATTGCGGTGCTGCCCGCGCAGTAAGCACCGGCGCACAAAGCCGGGGGTCACAACGAGGGGCGGGCCACAACCCGCCCCTTGCCTGACGCGGCATTACTGCCTACACCGCTGGCCAGTTCCCCGCGAAAGGTCTGTCCATGCGTCTTACCCGCTACTTCATGCCCGTGCTCAAGGAAAATCCTGCCGAGGCGCAGATCGTATCGCACCGCTACATGCTGCGCGCGGGCATGATCAAACAGCAGGCGGCGGGGATCTATTCGTGGCTGCCACTGGGCTACCGCGTGCTGCGCCGGATCGAGGCGATCGTGCACGAAGAACAGGTGCGCGCAGGCCATATCCCGTTGCTGATGCCCACCCTGCAGCCCGCCGATCTGTGGCGCGAAAGCGGGCGCTATGATGATTACGGTCAGGAAATGCTGCGGATCAAAGACCGGCAGGACCGTGACATGCTGTACGGCCCGACGAATGAAGAGATGATCACCGACATCTTCCGCAGCCATGTGTCCAGCTACAAAGACCTGCCGCTGACGCTTTATCACATCCAGTGGAAATTCCGCGACGAGATGCGCCCGCGCTTTGGCGTGATGCGGGGTCGCGAGTTCCTGATGAAGGACGGCTACAATTTCGATCTGACCAAGGAAGACGCGCTGCACGCCTACAACCGCCACCTCGTCAGCTATCTGCGCACCTATGAACGCATGGGGTTGCAGGCCATCCCGATGCGCGCGGACTCCGGCCCGATTGGCGGCGATGATACGCATGAATTCCTTGTTCTGGCCTCGACCGGCGAGTCGGAGGTTTTCTATGACAGCGCCGTGACCGACATCCGCCTTGGCCAGCGCGAGATTGACTATGACGACAAGGCCCAGTGCCAGGCGGTGCTGGAGGAGTTCACCTCGCTTTACGCGCGCACCGACGAAACCCACGATCAGGCCCTGTTCGACGCCATCCCCGAAGACCGCCGCAAAACTGCGCGCGGCATCGAAGTGGGCCAGATCTTCTTTTTCGGCACCAAGTATTCCGAGGCGATGGGGGCTACGGTCGTCACGCCTGACGGCTCTCGCGTGCCGGTGCAGATGGGGTCGCACGGCATTGGTGTGTCCCGGCTTCTGGGTGCGATCATCGAGGCGAGCCACGATGAAAAGGGCATCATCTGGCCCGAGGGGGTGACGCCGTTCCCCGTTGGCATCGTGAACCTGAAGCAAGGCGATGCGGGCACCGATGCCGCTTGCGCGCAGATTTACAAGGCACTGATGGCCCGCGGGCTGGAGCCGCTTTATGACGACCGTGACGAACGGGCAGGGGCGAAATTCGCCACGATGGACCTGATCGGTCTGCCTTGGCGCATTACCGTCGGCCCGCGCGGGTTGGCGGCGGGCAAGGTGGAATTGACCTCACGCCGCACCGGGGACAGCGTCGAGATGACGGCGGATGAGGCTGTGGCGCGCATTGTCGAGATTTACGAGGGCGTCTGATCCCCCGCTTCAGGCGCGGAACACAGCGCGCGGCACCCTATCAGCATCGGGCCGGGCCCTGGCGGGAACACGCTGGGGGCTGGCGCGTTCATGGTCGCGACCGGGCCTGCTTGCACGCGTTGCCTTGACCCTCTGACCCATCCGTCGCAAGGTCGCGCCACTTTGTAAGGAGACAGTTCTTGCCGACCCGCACTCCGCCTTTTGCCCGTTTCGAATGGATGATCGCCTGGCGTTACCTGCGCGCCAAACGTGCCGAGGGCGGCGTGTCTGTGATGACATGGATCAGCCTTGTCGGCATCACGCTGGCTGTGTTTGCGCTGATCGTCACGCTGGCGGTGCGGGCGGGCTTTCGCGCGGAATTCGTTGATACCATTCTGGGCGCGAACCCGCATATCACAGTCTACACGACGCCGCATCTGACGGCCGAAAACACGATGCAACGCGGCTTTGCCGATTACGACGCCATTGCCGACCGCTTGCGCGCCATTCCGGGCGTTGTGCGCGCAGCCCCCATGATCAAGGGGCAGGTCATGGCCACCGCTAACGGCGCGAATGCGGGTGTGGAGGTGTTCGGGATGCGCACTGCCGATGTGCAGGCCATCCCTCGCATCGGCACCGCGTCGGAAGACAGCTATGGCAGGCTGGAGGATCTGGATCAGGGCGTCGCCATCGGATCGGGCATCGCGCGCGATCTGGGGCTGACGGTGGGTGACAAGATCCGCCTGATCTCGCCCAATGGTGTCAAAACCGCGCTTGGCACCACGCCCCGCGTCAAGGCCTATACGGTGGTTTATGTCTTTTCTGCCGGGCGCTGGGATATCGACAAGACCCGCGTTTACATGCCCCTGACCGAGGCGCAAAGCTACTTCAACCGCGAAGGCACCGCTGATCAGTTCGAGGTGATCGTGCCCGACCCCGAGGCCGTCGACAGCTATGTTCCCGCTGTGCTTGACGCCGCTGGCCGCGATGCGCTGACATGGACATGGCGTGACAGTTCGGGGGCCTTCCTGCGCGCGCTGACGGTCGAGGACAATGTGATGTTCGTGATCATGTCGATCCTGGTGCTGATCGCGTCGATGAACATCATTTCCGGTCTTGTGATGCTGGTGAAAAACAAGGGTCGCGATATCGGCATCCTGCGCACCATGGGGCTGACCGAAGGTTCGATCCTGCGGGTGTTCTTCATCTGCGGCGCGTCCACCGGGCTGATCGGCACGGTGGCAGGGTTGATCCTTGGGTGCCTGTTCGCAATCTACATCGACCCGATCTTTTCGGCCGTGAACTACGTTGTGGGCGGCGGTGTCTGGGACCCGGAGATCCGCGGCATCTACAAGTTGCCCGCCAAACTGCAGCCCGGCGATGTTGGATCGGCGGTCGTGCTTTCCCTGGGCCTTTCCTTCCTTGTCACGATCTTTCCCGCCCGGCGTGCCGCGCGCATGAACCCGGTCGAGGCGCTGCGTTATGAATGATGCGATGTTGCGGATCGAAGGTGTGAGCAAGGCCTATAACCATGGCAAGCCGTCCGAGGTGGTGGTGTTGCGCGGGGCCACGCTTGGCGTGGCGCGAGGCGAGGTTGTGGCTCTGGTGGCACCATCGGGGGCCGGAAAATCCACGCTTTTGCATATTGCGGGGTTGCTGGATACGCCCGATGCGGGGCAGGTTCTGCACGGTGGCCGTGACATGGGCGGCCTGCATGACCGTGCGCGGACCGAGGCGCGCCGCGCCGATGTGGGCTTCATCTACCAGTTCCACCACCTGCTGCCCGAGTTCAGCGCCCTGGAAAACATCGTTTTGCCACAGCTTGCCAATGGCATTTCGCAAGCCGAGGCGCAGGCGCGGGGCATGGACCTGCTGACCCGCGTCGGTGTCGCGCACCGCGCCGCCCACCGCCCGGCGGAACTGTCG
>JBGSRQ010000292.1:0-2881 GCA_041737515.1 Rhodobacterales bacterium
CGCCTGCCAGTCGGCCCCGCTGCGGGATTGGCTTTTGCCCGACAGATCATAGTCGAACCCATCGGGCAGCATCACCTCTACCCCCCAGGGCAGGCCCTTTTGCCAACCCGAGGCCACCAGATAGGCGGCAGCAGAGGCCAGCGCATCGGTGGGATCATCCGACCAGATATCGCGACGCCCGTCGCCGGTGAAATCGACTGCATGGGCCAGATAGCTTGTTGGCATGAACTGGGTATGGCCCATCGCACCCGCCCAGCTTCCGGTCATGCGGTCTGGCGTTGTGTCGCCGTTCTGCAGGATTTTCAGCACCGCGATCAGTTGATCCTCAAAGAACGCCCCGCGCCGACCATCCGACGCCAATGTGGCCAGAGATGAGATCAGAGGGCGGTCGCCACGAAACGCGCCATAGTTGCTTTCCATGCCCCAGATCGCCACGACCACTTCTTTGGGCACGCCATATGCCGCCTCGATCCGGTTCAGCAGGATGCCGTGCCGCAGCAGAGCCGCACGGCCGTTCCGCACGCGGGCCTCCGACACGGCCGTATCGAGATAGGCCCAGATCGTGCGGTTGAATTCGGCCTGATTGCGGTCTTTGGCGATAGCGTCGGCGTCATAGGCAACGCCCGCAAAGGCCGCGTCGAAGGTGGCAGGGGAAATGCCTTTGGCCAACGCGCGCGGACGGAAGGCATCGGTCCATTCGGCGAAGGCGGCCAGAACCGCGGTATCTTCGGACACTGCATCGGAGGCCGGTTCAGGCGGCACAACCGCCTCCGCGTGCAGGTCCGTTGCCATGATCGTTAACAGTCCTGCCAGAAGTGCCCGCATGAGTGCCCCCTGTTTCCGGTGGGTCGTTACCCTTAATGTAGCGCAACGGCGCAGGCGGGAAAAGAGAGCCGTCCCTATCCGCGCCGGTTGCGCGTTACCTTGCGCTTGGCCTTTGCGTCACGCGCGGCGTTCTTGCCCGGTTTGCGGGGGGCGCTGCGGCCCCGTTTGGCTGATGCGCCCGATGGCAGGTTGCGCTCGTCAAGCTGCAACAGATCCAGCATCAATCCGCCGGTCAGCGGCACCGCCTCGGCCAGACGGACCAGAACACGCTGCCCGATGCCGATGGTGATGCCGGTATCGGCCCCCATCAGAGTGCTGGTTTCGGCATCGAAATGAAAGAACTCGCGCCCCACAGAGCGGATCGGGACCAGACCATCGGCCCCGGTTTCATCCAGTTTGACGAACAGTCCAAACCGCTGCACGCCGGAAATCCGCCCGGTAAATTCTGCGCCCACACGGTCGGCCAGATAGGCCGCAAGATAGCGGTCGGTCGTATCCCGTTCGGCCACCATGCTGCGGCGTTCGTTGTCGGAAATCAGCTTGGCGGTTTCACCCAGATTCTCGATATCCCAGACCGACAGCCCGTCATCGCCCCAGCCGTGCCCCGCAATCAGCGCGCGGTGCACGATCAGGTCGGAATAACGTCGGATGGGCGAGGTGAAATGCGCGTAAGACCGCAGGGCCAGCCCGAAATGGCCGAAGTTTTCGGGGTGGTAATAGGCCTGCGTCATTGACCGCAGGGTGGAGATGTTCATCAGCTCGTCAAACTCGGTGCCTTCGGCTTGCGCCAGCAGTCGGTTCAGATGTGCGGTTTTCAGCACCTGTCCCTTGGCAAGGGTAAAGCCCGAGCCTTCGGCCACCTCACGCAGGGCATCCAGCTTTTCGGGGCTGGGTTCTTCGTGCACGCGGTAGAGAAGCGGGCGTTTCAGGCGGATCAGCTCCTCGGCGGCGGCGACGTTGGCAAGGATCATGAATTCCTCGATCAGGCGGTGCGCATCCAGCCGGTCGCGGAAGGCCACTGACAGAACCTGACCGTCATCATTCAGAACGATCTTGCGTTCGGGCAGATCAAGGTCAAGCGGCTGGCGCTCGGCGCGGGCGGTCTTGGTTGTCTCATACGCGGCGTAAAGCGGGCGCAACACCGGGTCGAGCAGGATGGCGGTCTTGTCGGACGGGGTGCCGTCGATGGCCTGCTGCACCGCCGCATAATCGAGCGAAGCCCTGGAGCGCATCATCCCGCGGGCAAAACGATGTGCAATCTTGTGGCCGCGCGCGTCCAGCACCATGCGCACCGCCATACAGGCGCGGTCGACCTGTTCGTGCAGCGAGCACAGATCGCCCGACAGCACATCGGGCAGCATCGGCACCACGCGGTCGGGAAAATAGGTGGAGTTGCTGCGTTTGCGCGCCTCGTGGTCCAAGGGGCTGTTCGGGCGGACGTAATGCGCGACATCGGCAATGGCGACCCAGACGATATGCCCGCCGGGGTTCTGCGGGTTGTCGTCGGCTTGTGCGAACACCGCATCGTCGCGGTCACGAGCATCAATCGGGTCGATCGTCACCAGATCAAGGTCGCGCAGGTCTTCGCGCTTGCCCATCGGGGCGGGGGTGGCCGCATCAGCGGCGGCGATCACGTCATCGGGGAACTGATCGGGGATGCCGTGCTGATGGATCGCGATCAGACTGATCGCGCGCGGGCCGCCCGGATCACCCAGACGTGCCACGATGCGGGCCGACGGCAGGCCAAGGCGTTTGGGGCCAGCCTGTTCCGCCTCGACCAGTTCACCATCCTTGGCACCCATCGTCATATCGGCGCGGACGGTCCATTCCTTGTCGGACCCCTTGTCAATCGGCAGGATGCGGCCACCGTCAGAACCTGCACGATATATCCCCAGCAATTTCAGTGGATTGGAGCCGATCTTGCGGATCAGACGGCCCTCGTGGCTGTGGGTTTCTTCGGTGACTTCGGTCAGGCGGGCAAGGATGCGGTCGCCTTCCCCCAGCGCCGGATCAGAGGCGCGGGTAATCATCAGGATGCGGGGGGCGGCCCCTTGGC
>JBGSRQ010000488.1:0-3096 GCA_041737515.1 Rhodobacterales bacterium
ATTGCGGTGGGCTTTGGCGGCGTGGTGCTGATGGCGCGGCCGGGAACCGATCTTTTCGACTGGGCCGCCTTGCTTGCCGTGGGCGCCGCCGCGACCTACGCGCTGTCGATGATCACCGCCCGCACCATGGGGCGGCACGAGACCGCCCCCGCGATGGCCTTCTGGGGCAATGCCGTGTTCCTCACCTGTGCGGTGGCCCTTTCGTTGATCTACGGCCGCGGCGGGCAACCCGAGGCGGTGCACAAAAGCCTGGCCTTCCTGACCCGGGCATGGGTCACGCCAACGCCCACCGGCCTTGGGCTGATGTGCCTGTGCGGCGTGATCGCTGCCGTGGCCCTTACGCTGCTGACCCAAGCCTACCGGCTGGGCGAGGCCAGCATCATTGCCCCGTTTGAGTACACGGCAATGATCTGGGGCGTGATCTACGGCTGGGTCTTCTGGCGCGACTGGCCGACACCGATTGGTTGGCTGGGCATCAGCATCATCACGGGGGCAGGCCTGTTTGTTCTGTGGCGCGAACGGATGGCGAAAACGCCATGAAAAAAGCCGCGCCCACAAAGGCGCGGCCCTGTCAGTCTGAAGGACGCGAGGTTACATCTCGTCCAAAGCCTCGATCGCCTTTTGCAGCGCCTCTTTCTTGACGGTCTTTTCGGTCACCTTGGCTCCTGCCACGATGAAATCAACAACCTTGTCTTCAAAGATCGGCGCGCGAAGCTGCTGCTGCATCTGCGGGTTTTTCTGCACGAATTCAAAGAATTGGCGCTCCTGCCCCGGATATTGGCGCGACTGCCCCATGACAGCCTGCGTCATCTCGGCATCGGTCACGGTGATCTCGGCCTTGCGCCCGATTTCGGCAAGCAGAAGGCCCAGACGCACCCGGCGTTCGGCCAAGGACTTGTGCTCGTCCGTTGTTTCGACCGCCGCATGGTTGTGATCATGCACATCGGGGTTTTCTTCGTGCCAAAGCTGATGCGCGATCTGCCCGGCCTCGGCATCCACCAGCGACGACGGCAAGTCGAACTTCACCATGCCGTCCAACTGATCCAGCAGACTGCGCTTCATCACGGCGCGCGCGGCGCCGACATATTCCGCCTCAAGCCGTTCCGAAATCTGGCCCTTCAACGCAGCCAGATCTTCCGCGCCGTATTTCTTGGCCAGCTCGTCGTCGATTTCCGCCGCTACCGGACCCTTTACAGCCTTGATCGTGCAGGCAAAAACCGCGGCCTTGCCAGCCAGGTTCTTCGCCCCGTATTCGGCGGGGAAACTGACATTCACATCCAGTTCATCACCGGCTTTCGTGCCAACCAACTGCTCTTCAAAGCCCGGGATGAACGACCCCGACCCCAGAACCAGCGGATAATCCTCGGCGGTGCCGCCTTCGAACACTTCGCCATCGACCGAACCCTTGAAGTCGATCACAACCTGATCGCCGTCCTTGGCCTTGGAGCCCTTCTTGCGATCCTCGAACGATTGCGACGACGACGCCAGGTTGGCCAGCGCCTCCTCCACAGCCTCGGCTTCGGCCTTTACCACCAGACGGTCCAGCTTGACCTTGGATGCATCCAGATCCGGGATCTCTGGCAGTGCCTCATACGACATCTCGACGACAACATCCTGACCCTCGGCCCAGGACTCGCCATTGACCATCTTGACCTCGGGCTGCATCGCGGGACGATCACCCGAAGCCTCGAAATGGTTCTTCATGGCCTCGTCGATGGCGTTCTGCATCGCATCGCCCAACAGGCGCGCCCCGAATTGCTTGCGCAGCATCGGCATCGGCACCTTGCCCTTGCGAAAGCCCTTCATCTCGACCTCGGGCTGCGCCTTGATCAGCTCTTCGGTGACTTTCGCTTCCAGCTCTGCCGTTGTCACCGTGATGGTGTAACCGCGCTTGAGACCTTCGTTCAGGGTCGGCGTGACCTGCATCTTATCGTCCTTTTTCCATACCTCTGGTGCGGGTGGAGGGACTTGAACCCCCACGCCTTGCGGCGCCAGAACCTAAATCTGGTGCGTCTGCCAATTTCGCCACACCCGCAAAACGTGAACGAGGCAGCCCTGCCCGCAGGCCAAGGCCACCTCGCAAATCCGCGCCCTTCTAACAAAGCCCCGCGCGGGAAGCGAGAGGAAAAAACGCCCGGAAAAAAGCTATCCCTGAACGCAATATTGACATATTCTGACGAAAAAAAGATGAGGCAGAACAGCAATGAGACCAAAAATCATGTCCACCGTGATCGCCACAGACATCCAGCAGACCGCAGCCACCGCCCAGTTGACGGAAGGCACGATCGTGCTGACCCTCGCCGGCGCCCTGCCGGTGGAACATCTGACCCCCGGCGATCGCATCATCACCCGTAACGGCGCGCGCAGTCTGACAGGGCTTTGCGTGACCGAAGCGCGTGCTGCCCCGATGATCCGCGTGACAGCGTCGGCCATCGGCGTGGAACAGCCCGAGGATGACATGTTCGTTACCCCCGGTCAGCAGATCCTGATCCGCGACTGGCGCGCCAAGGCGCTCAAGGGCGCCGAGCAAGCCGTGGTTTCGGCCGAAAGCCTGGCTGATGGCGAATACATCCGCACCGTGACGCTGGCTAAGGTCCGCCTCTACACGATCAGCTTCGATGTGCCGCAGGTGATATATGCCAACGGGCTGGAGCTTGCCTGCAACATAGCCTGATTTCCGAACAACCGATCATCCAGAGACCGGCAGCCTTCTTTCCGGCAAAAATATCCTCGCCGAAGGCACCGCCGCAAAAAGCCCCGCGCCAGCCCCAGGGTTGGCGCGCCAAAAGTTCCTGAGAAAGCTGGAAATGGTCTGGCAAGAGTTCCGGGTACTTACAGCCCCAGCGCGCGAAAAACCTTCGGCAGTTCGTCGGCCAGATCCTCGGCAATCAGCCCCGGCCCGAAGCTGCGCGCGCATTCCACATGCAGCCAGGCCGCCGTTTCAGCGGCCTGCATCGGTGCAAGCCCGCGCGCCAGAAGCCCCGCGATGAAGCCCGCCAGGACATCGCCTGATCCCGCCGTCGCCAGCCACGGTGCCGCACGGTCATAGAGGGCTGCGTTGATGCTGCAATTGCCCTCGGGGTCGGCAATCACCGT
>JBGSRQ010000495.1:0-6462 GCA_041737515.1 Rhodobacterales bacterium
CCATTGGCACCGATACGGGCGGCTCAATCCGTATCCCGGCGGCGTATTGCGGCATTGTCGGGGTAAAACCCGGTTTCGGTCTGGTGCCGCTGGACGGTGTCTTTCCGCTGTCCCCCAGCCTTGATCACGCAGGCCCGCTGGCCCGGAATGTCACCGATGCCGCATTGGTGCTGGCCTGCATTACCGGGGAGCCGATGACACTTTCCGACCCTGACATCAGGGATCTGCGCATTGGCGTTGTGGCCCGCCATGTGTCCACCACCCAAATCGGCCGGGCTGTCACGGCGCATTTTCAGACCATCATGGCGCGCCTGCAAAAACAGGGTGCGCTTGTCGTGACGACCGATATTGCGGGACTGGGCGATGCCAATCAGACCCTGGTCAGCATCCTGCACCCCGAGGCAAGCGTGATTCACCGCGCATTGCTTGCCACCAACCCGGACGGTTATGCGCCGGGCACAAGATCGCAGATCGAAGCCGGGTTCACGCAGCCCGCAACGGGTTATGTAATCGCGCTGCAGGCCCGGACGGCATTGCGTGCGGCTGTCGAGGCGACCTTTGCCGATGTCGACATACTGGTGTCTCCCAGCGTGCCCTTCACCGCCCCGCATGAGGACCCGGAAATCGCGGATGGTGAAGACAGCGAAATGCTGGCCAGCGGTTTTGCCAATGTGACGGGGCACCCGTCGCTCAGCCTGCCGTGCGGGGTCTGCGACGGGCTTCCGGTCGGGCTGCAACTGACCGGTCCGATCGGGTCGGACGCGCGCCTGTTGTCGATTGCGCGGCGGGTGGAATCCGCGCTTGCACCAACCACCGGGGTATCGGGCGTCGCGTGATCCCGACCGGTCGCACAGGTTGCAAGGGGCGGCGGGCAGGGCATGAGGGATTGCTGCGGTCAGGCCCTGCGATCTTCACAAACCATGCAATGCCGCCCATTTTGTGATCTGCTCGACGGGTTGCCCGGCGCGGTGCCGCAAGGGTGTTGCGATGGCGGGCAATTGGCACAAGGGACAGGCTATGAAGTCTTCTGACATGACCGCGCTCAGCATCATTCCGGGATGCGTGGCCGCCGATGTGCTTGCAACCGACCAGGGGCTCAGCTTTTGGGGCGGGGTTGATCCTCTGACCGGCGTTGTCATTGATGCGCATCATCCGCTGTGTGGCCAATCACTGGCTGGCAAGGTTGTGGTGATGCCGACAACGCGGGGCTCGTGCAGCGGCAGCGGAGTCATGCTGGATCTGGCGTTGAACGCCGTTGCACCCGCCGCGATTGTCTTTCGCGAGGCAGAGGATGTTGTCACCCTTGGCGCGATGATCGCGGACCGGATGTTTGGCCGGAAGGTGCCAGTGCTTCGGTTGGGCCGCGACGCCTTTGCAGCCGTCGCGACTGCAGGCCATGTGACGTTGGATGACACAGCGATGACGATGGGCGATGTGATCCTGCCGCTTGATCGGTTGCCTGTCGCCGCGCTTGACCTGACCGCGCAGGATCTGTCGATGCTTGACGGCACCGACGGTCCCGCCCGCCGGATCGCGATGGAGGTGATCTGCGCCATGGCCGTTCTGCAAGGCGCGACGACGCTGATTGATGTGACGCAGGGGCATATCGACGGCTGCATTCTGGCGAATACCGCCAATCTGCGCTTTGCCGAAACGATGGCCCAGATGGGCGGCAAGGTCTGCGTTCCCACAACGATGAATGCGATTTCCGTGGATCACGGCAATTGGCGCACTCAGGGCGTGCCTCCCGACTTCGGGTTGCGCGCCGCACGTCTGGCAGATGCCTATGTCGCAATGGGCGCACAGCCCAGCTTTACCTGTGCGCCCTACCTTCTGGACACCGCGCCAAAGGCGGGCGAGGCGATCGGCTGGTCGGAGTCGAATGCAGTGATCTTTGCCAATACGGTGCTGGCGGCGCGCACGGTAAAGCATCCCGATTATCTTGATCTGTTCATTGCCATGACCGGACGCGCGCCGTTGTCGGGCGTGTATCTGAAGGCCGGACGTGCGCCCCGCTGCACGCTGCAAATCGACGTGCCGCGTTTGCATGATGATGCGTTGTGGCCGATGCTGGGATATCTGGCGGGGCAGCTTGCACCTGACCGGATTCCCATTCTGACCGGGCTGGAAAAGACCACTGCATCGCAAGATGACCTGAAAGCGATGTGTGCGGCCTTTGGCACCACCTCTGCTGCGCCGATGCTGCATGTGGCGGGTCACACGCCAGAGGCGGAAGATTTCGACATGCCGCCGGATCACCTCGGCGCAGGTCGGGCCGATCTGGCAAGGGTGTGGTCAGACCTGAACTCCGGGCCGCAACAGATTGATCTGGTTGCCTTTGGCAGCCCGCATTTTTCGTTGACCGAATGTCAGGCCCTGGCTGATCTTGTGACCGGGCGCCGGGCGGTGGGCACGGCGGTCATTGTGACGGTCGGGCGGGCTGTGCTGGCCAAGGCCACGGCAGACGGCACGCGCCAGCGCCTGGAGGAGTTTGGCGCGCAGTTGATCCCCGATCTGTGCTGGTGTTCGATGACCGAGCCGATCCTGCCGCCGGACGCCCGAAGCCTGATGACGAATTCCGGAAAGTTCGCGCACTATGCACCGGGTCTGTCGGGCCGCGCCGTGCGGTTCGGGTCCTTGGCCGATTGTGTATCGGCGGCGCAAACCGGAGCAGCCCCGGCGGGCCTGCCCGATTGGCTGAAAGACCCATAGCGAAACACCCGCTTCCGGCACGAAGTCGGGTGCGGCATCCGCGAAATGTATCCGGGATTGCGGGTCTTTGAACACATGCGGTCGCCTTGCCCTTTGCAAAGGCCAAAGCGTGCCGACCGGCCATCATGCCGTCCGGATGGCACTGCATGATCGTCGGCAATGGGTTGACCTTGTGCAGATTCCTGTGACGCTGGTGCAAAGTCAGGGGAGGACAGCATGACAGTCTGTTTCACGGCCGATCGCATGTTGCGGTTTGGTGATTGCGACATTTCCGGCACGGCCTACTATCCGGCCTATCTCAACATCCTGAACGGGGTGGTGGAGGAATTCTGGGCGCATCTGGGCTGGCCCTGGCACGAGATCATCTGGAAGGAACGCTGGGGCACGCCGACCGTGCATCTGTCGTGCGATTTTTCCAAGCCGTCGTTCTTTGGCGACAAGCTGACGTTCCGCATTACGGTGATGAAGGTCGGGAAATCGTCGCTGCGTCTGAAACACGCCATTCATTGCGGCGAGGAACATCGCTGGTCGGTCGAACAGGTTCTGGCCGCAAGCTGGCTGGACAGCCACACCTCGATGGTCTGGCCAGAGGCCGTGAAGGCCAAGCTGGAAAGCCTTCTGGCGCAGGATATGCAGGCCCGCCGCCCGGTCAGTGGCCCTCAATCCCACGACTGAGAGGGGTCGGGCAGCGGAATTGCGGCCAGTAGCTCGCGCGTGTAGGCAGCCTGCGGGGTGGCGAACAGATCGGCGGTGGCGCGGTCTTCCACGATTTTGCCGCCCGACAGCACGATGGTGCGCTGACACAGCCGGCGGATCACCGACAGATCGTGGCTGATGAACGCCAGTGTCAGGCCAAGTTCAGCCACCAGTTTTTCCAGCATAGCCAGCACTTTGGCCTGCGATGATACATCCAGCCCCGATACGATCTCATCGGCCAGAATGAAATCGGGTTCCAGCGCGATGGCCCGTGCGATGCCGACGCGCTGGCGTTGCCCGCCCGACAATTCGTGCGGATAGCGGCTGGCAAAGTCTTGCGGCAGGCCCACCTGATCCAGCGCGCGCGCGATCCGGGCGGGGATTGCGTCCAACTGGTGCAGGCGCAACGGCTCGGCGATGATCGTGCCGACCCGGTGGCGCGGGTTCAGCGATGACATCGGGTCCTGAAAGATCATCTGGAACCGCCGCCGCATCGGGCGCAGTTCCGCGTCCGGCAAATGCGTGATATCGGCCCCGTCAAACCGGATCGCGCCCTGCGATGGCTCCAGCAACCGCACCATGGCCCGCCCCAGCGTCGATTTGCCGGAGCCTGACCCGCCGACAATCCCGATCACCGCCCCCTTGGGAACGCAGAAGCTGAGGCCCTTCAGGATCTCGATGCGCGGGGCTGCACCCAACAGCGGCTTTGCCGTCATGTCGGGCAGCGAAAGGCGCAGGTCGGTGACCGTGTAAAGATCAGCCACGCGCGGGCCCCCGGTCAAAAGCGGCAACTTCGGCACGCACAGCCGCGATCACGGCATCGGGCACGGGCCGAAGGCCAGCGCCGGGGTCGGTGTATTTCGGCGTCGCAGCCAGCAGTGCCGCCGAATAGGGGTGACGCGGGGCGGCGAAAAAGTCGCCCACCGTGCTGTCTTCGACCACCATCCCGGAATAAAGCACGGAAAGCCGCTGGCAGACCTTGGACACGACGCCCAGATCATGCGTCACGAACAAGAGCGCCGTGCCGTGCCGCGCCTGCAACCCTGCAATCAGTTTCAGGATCTGCTTTTGCACCGTCACATCCAGCGCGGTCGTGGGCTCGTCAGCGACGATCAGTTTCGGCTCGGCGGCAAAGGCCGACGCAATCAGGATGCGCTGGCGCATGCCGCCCGACAATTCATGCGGATAGGACCGCAGCACACGGTCGGCATCGGTGATCTGAACCTCGTCCAGCAGAACGCGGGCGCGGGCATTGGCGTCCGTGCGGCTCCACCCCAGAATATCTACCAACCGGTCGGTGATCTGCGACCCGATCCGGTGGCTGGGGTTCAATGCGGTCAACGGGTCTTGCGGGATCAGCGCGCATTGCGCGCCAATGCGGCGGCGGCTTTCCTTGGCTGGCAGGTGCAGAAGATCGGTGCCATCCAACAAGATCTGCCCTTCGGTGATCTGCACCGACGGCGGCAGAATGCCCAGCACGGCGCGGCCGATCATCGACTTTCCCGCGCCGCTTTCGCCGACCAGTCCGCGCACCTCGCCCGCCGCCACATCCAGCGACACGCGGCGCAGCAGGGGCGGGCCGTTCTTCAGGCGAACCGACAGATTGCGGACCTGCAGAAAGCTCATCGCAGCACCGGATCGAAGCGATCTTTCAACCCTTCGCCCAGTTGCGAAAACGCCAGCACCGTCAGGAACAGGGTGATCAGCGGAAACACCAGCACCCACCAGCTTTGATGGATGGCGCTGCGCCCCTCGGCAATCATCCCGCCCCATGTGGGATCGTCGGTCGAGATCGACAGATTCACAAAGCTCAAGATCGCCTCGACGATCACCGAGATGCCCATCTCCAGTGTCAGCAGCACGACGATGGTGGGCAGCACATTCGGCAAGATTTCGCGGACCATTGTGCCCACCCGCCCACGCCCCGCAACCCGCGCCGATGCGACGTAATCCATAGCGCCCTGCGTCATCGCCTCGGCCCGGATGACGCGGGCAAAGCGGGTCCAGTCGATGACCACGACCGCGATGATGATCGAGGTAAGGCCGGGGCCAAGCACCGCGATCAGCAGGATCGAAAACAGCACTGGCGGAAAGGCCATCCAGATGTCGATCAGGCGCGAGATCACCATGTCGACCCAGCCGCGCAGAAATCCTGCCAACAGTCCCAGCGTCGCCCCCAGCAGGCAAGAGATCGCACCCGCTGCAACCGCCACCACCAACGCCACCCGCGCGCCAAAAATGATGCGCGACAGCACGTCCCGGCCCAGACTGTCGGTGCCCAGCCAATAGCCGGGCTCGGATCCGTGCACCCAGAAGGGCGGCAGGCGTCCCAGAAAGAGGTCCTGCGCCAACGGGTCCCTGGGCGCGATCAGAGGGGCGAACACCGCCGCCAGCACCAGCGCTGAAAGCCAGGCCACCGAAAGCCACAGGCGCAGCCCGGTACGGCGTCGGATCAGGGATCGTGCGTCAAGCATGCCGCAGCTTCGGGTTCAGGGCTGCATAAAGCAGATCGACGATAAGGTTCACGCCGGTGAACAGCACCGCAAACAGGATCACGATGCCCTGGATCAGCGGCAGGTCGCGATTGATCACCGCATCAATCGCCATGTTTCCCAACCCTTCATACGAAAACAGTCGCTCGATGATCACCGTGCCACCGATCAGAAAGGTGAATTGCACACCGACCAGCGTCAGCGTCGGCAAAGCCGCATTGCGCAATGCCTCGCGCAAGATCACCTGCGTTTCGCTATACCCTTTGGTGCGCGCAAGGGTAACGTAGTCGAGGTTCATCGTTTCCTTCAGGCTTTGCTTCAAAAGCTGTCCGATGATCGCCGCCAGCGGAATTGCAAGTGCAAGGGCGGGCATGAACATATGCGCCACAAGATCGCCGGTCAGATCAAGCCGCAGACGCACAAGACTTTCGACCAGATAGAAATTGGTGGTGAACGGAAGGTCCAGAGACGGCGTGACCCGGCCCGAGATGTGAAACACCGGCACCAGCACGCCAAAGACCAGCATCAAGACAAGCCCCCACAGAAAATCGGGCACCGCAAG
>JBGSRQ010000499.1:0-3351 GCA_041737515.1 Rhodobacterales bacterium
GACCCCCGCGATCTCGCCCGCCTCGCCTGTGACGCTGGCGCTGATCGCAGTCGCGAACCGGCTGCGCGGCGTGGTGATCGCCGACGGTCCGAACACGACCGAGGCGGATGCTTACCTCGACCGCGCCAAGTTCGGGAGTGATCGTCTTTATATCGTCGATCCTGCAGTGAAGGTGTTTGACCCGGCGAGTGCAGCCTACATCAACCGCGCGGCCTCGGCCTTTGCGGCGGGGGCGCTGTCGAACCGTGATATCACGCGGGGCTTCTGGTGGTCGCCGTCGAACCAGATCCTTGAAGGGGTCAGCGGTACCGCCCGCCCCATCCAGTTCGCGCTGAACAGCAGCGAGACCGAGGCAAACCGTCTGAACGAAAAGGGCATCGCCACCGTGGTGGCCAAGGACGGCTTCCGTCTGTGGGGCAACCGCAGCACGGCAAGCGATCCATTGTGGGCATTCCTGTCGGTCCGCCGCACCGCCGACGCGGTTTATGAAAGCCTTGAGGTGTCGATCCTGTGGGCAATGGACCGGCCGTTCTCGACCCAGCTGCTTCTCGATATCCGCGACACGGTGCAGGAATATCTGAACAGCCTGATCGCGCGCGGGGCTTTGCTGGGCGGCCGCGTCTGGCTTGACCCCGAGCTGAACACCGAAGCCAGCCTGAAGGCGGGCAAGCTCTTTGTCGATTTCGACCTGGAGCCGCCTGCGCCACTGGAACACCTGACGTTCCGCGCCCACCGCGAAGGCTCGTACTACGAAGAGCTGATCACCCAAGTCACTTCGGCGCAATAAGGAGGCCCCAGACATGGCACTGCCGCGCAAAATTCGAAACTTCAACGTCTTCATCGACGGGCGGTCCTATTTCGGGATCGCGACCGAGGCGAAGCTGCCGCAACCCAAACTTCAGACCGAGGCGCACCGGGGCGCGGGCATGGACGGCCCCGTCGGGATCGACATGGGCATGGAGGGCATGTCGGCCGAAGTCACCATGTCGGAGTGGGATCCGACGCTTCTGAAAATGCTGGGCACCACGGGCAACCGGCTGGTCCTGCGCCCCGTCGCCGAAAGCTCGGTCGACACCGGAACCGATGCGATCGTGGCCACCATCGGCGGGCTGTTCACATCGACCGAATTCGGCGACCTGAAACCCGGTGCCGATACGCCGCTGAAACTGATGATCGACGTGCGCTATTACCGACTGACGGTGAACGGGGCCGAGGTTCACGAGATCGACTTTGCCAATGGCAAGCGGGTGATTGGCGGCGTGGATCAGCTGCGCGGCATCCGCCGGGCGATGGGGCTTTAGAATGGTCAGGATCACCCTTGAAACCCCGATCAAGCGCGACGACGAAACCATCACGGCCGTCGTCGTGCAAAAGCCCCTTGGCGGCGCGCTGCGCGGTCTTGCGATCACCCAGATCATGATGATGGACGTCTCGACCATCCACAAGCTTTTGCCGCGCATCACGCTTCCCAGCCTGATGCCGGATGAGGTCGCAAATCTTGATCCGGTCGACCTGATGGCGCTTGGGGGTGCCGCCATGAGTTTTTTCTTGACCAGGGCGGAACGGGAAATGGCGGGGGTCGAGGAGCCGAATGGCTGAGCGGCCTGAACGACCACATTGAACAGACGATGGCAGATATTGCCGTCGTCTTTCACTGGCCCCCGTCTGAAATGGGCCAGATGACCCTGCCCGAACTGGCCGAGTGGCGCGAGCTGGCGCGCCAACGATCCGACCCCGAGGATGACGATGGCGACTGATCTGAACATCCAACTGATCCTGAAACTGGTGGACAAGGCCAGCGCCCCGGCACGCCGTGCGACCGAGGCGTTGCGCCGGATCGGGGGCGACAGTTTTGCCCGGACCGCTACCCGCGTGCACGGCGGGGCGCTTCAAATGGCGCGCGGGCTCGGCACGATTTCAGGCGGGGCCTATAACACCCTGACGAGCATCCGGACGCTGCTGGCGGCGGGTGGACTGGCGGCGCTGGGCGCCAGCTTTATCGGTCAGGCTGCGGCTTTCGAGACGTACGGCGTTCAGCTGACGGCGCTGGAGGGATCTTCGGAAAAAGCCAAGATCGCCATGGCGTGGATCGAGACTTTCGCGGTCAAGACGCCATTGCAGACGTCTGAAGTTGTAGATGCCTATGCCAAGCTGAAGGCATATGGCGTCGATCCGATGAACGGATCGCTGCAGGCAATGGTCGATACGATGGCCGCGACCGGCGGCGGAGCAGAAAATCTGGACGGCCTTGTGCTGGCGCTGGGGCAATCGTGGACCAAGGGCAAGCTGCAGGGCGAAGAGGCAATGCAGATGCTGGAACGCGGGGTTCCGGTCTATGACATCCTGGCAAAAAAGCTGGGCAAGACCACGGCGCAGATTGTCGAGATGCAGGGCAAGGGCCAGCTTGGCCGTGAAGAGCTGATGTTGTTGGTCGAGGGTCTGGGCGAGGCGAACAAGGGTGCTTCAGAAAACTTGTCGAAGACCTGGACCGGGATCATCTCGAACATCGGCGACCAATGGGGCCGGTTTCAGCGGATGGTAATGGCGGCCGGGGTCTTTGATTACCTGAAATCCAAACTGCAGGCGTTTCTTGACCTTGTGAACGAGATGGCGGCCGACGGCCGCCTGCAGGCCTGGGCAAACCAACTGGCTGACAACGTGATCTGGGCGCTGGAAGGTCTGTGGCAGTTCGGCGCGCAGATGGTTGATGTGTTCCGGACTGTCTGGCCTTACATCGCATCGGCAGCCGATGCCGTTGGTGGGTTTGGCAACGCGGCTATGATCCTGATCGGGCTGAACTTCGCATCATCGCTTTACGCCATTGCGGCCGGACTTGCGAAGATCGCGGCAGCGGCCGTGGCGAACCCGATCCTCGCAATCATCGCCGCACTGGTCGTGGGCGGTTACCTGATCTACCGCAACTGGGACCGGATCGTGGTGCTGTGGGAGCGGGTGAAAGCAAAGGCGCTGGAGCTTTACAACACCTTCATGTCGATGACATGGGGCGGCATCTTCAAGGCGGCCTATGATGCGGCAAGCCGGTTCTTCCAGTATCTGACAGGCTGGTCATTCCAGGACGTGACCGCTAAGATTCGCGCGATCTTTGACATCGACTTCTATCAGATCGGCGTCAATCTGATGAATGCGCTGTGGGAAGGCATGAAGTCGATCATGACCGCCCTTGCTGCATGGGCGAAAGCGCGTCTGACCGAGATCATCCCCGACATGCCGGAATGGATGAAAGGCCCGCCGCAAGGGGCGGTGCCGTCAACCTCCAGCTCGACCACGGGCGAGTCGTTCGATTTCGGCGGAACCCCTGGACGCGCGCTGGGCGGGCCGGTGCGGGCGGGC
>JBGSRQ010000503.1:0-5745 GCA_041737515.1 Rhodobacterales bacterium
GTGCTCTTCCGATCTCGTTGATGTCAGGGGTGTTGATCCTGCGGCCAAAAAGCGTCTGCACGAACCCGTGTTCCTTGGCGAATTTCACCGTATCGTCCATGTATTCGCGGATCCCCGGAAACCGCTCGAAATAGCGGTCGATGAAGCCCTGGGCATCGGCGCGCGGGATGCGCAGATTGCGGGCAAGACCAAAGCCGGAAATCCCGTAGATGACGCCAAAGTTGATCGCCTTGGCCTGTCGGCGCACATCGGACGTCATCTGATCCAGCGGCACGTTGAACATTTCCGAAGCGGTCATCGCGTGAATGTCGATGCCATCGGCAAAGGCCTGTTTCAGTGCCGGAATATCGGCGATGTGGGCCAGAATCCGCAGTTCGATCTGGCTGTAGTCCAGACTGACCAGAACCCGGCCTTTGGGGGCTACGAACGCCTCGCGGATGCGGCGGCCCTCCTCTGATCGCACGGGGATGTTTTGCAGGTTCGGGTCGGTCGAGGCCAGCCGCCCTGTGCTGGCACCGGCAATGGAATAGCTGGTGTGAACACGGCCCGTTTCAGGATTGATGTGATCCTGCAGCGCATCGGTATAGGTCGATTTCAACTTGGACAGCTGCCGCCAGTCCAGCACCCTTCCGGGCAGTTCGTGTTCCGTCGCAAGGTCTTCCAGCACGTCCGCGCCCGTCGCATAGGCGCCCGTCTTGCCCTTTTCGCCCCCAGGCAGGCCCATTTCGTCAAACAGAATCTCGCCCAACTGCTTGGGGCTGCCGACGTTGAAGGGGCGACCGGCCAGTGTCTGAATTTCTTCCTCCAGCGCCGCCATCTTCTGCGCGAATGCACCCGACATGCGCGACAGCGTGGCGCGGTCAACCTGAATGCCCGCCATCTCCATCCGGGCCAGCACCGGCACAAGTGGGCGTTCCAGCGTTTCATACACGGTCGTCACCCGTGCGCGGTGCAGTTGCGGCTTGAACAACTGCCACAGGCGCAAGGTCACATCGGCATCTTCGGCGGCGTATTTCACCGCCTCGTCGATCGGCACGCGGTCAAACGTCACCATCGCCTTGCCCGACCCCAGAAGCGTCTTGATCGGAATCGGCTGGTGGTTCAGGTAGCGGTCGGCCAAAAGGTCCATGCCGTGATTGTGCAATCCGGCATGCATCGCATAAGACATCAGCATCGTGTCGTCGATGGGTGCGATCGCAATGCCCTGACGCGCAAGGATTTTCGCGTCGTACTTCATGTTCTGGCCGATTTTCAGAACGGCATCATCTTCAAGAACGGGCTTCAGCATCGCCAGTGCAGTGGCCGCATCCATCTGCCCTTCTGTCAGGTCGGACGACCCGAAAAGATCACCGCCGCCCTGCCGATGGCCCAAGGGAATATAGGCCGCCCGCCCCGCCTCGATGCAAAGCGAAATGCCCACCAGTTCCGCGCGCATCTCATCAAGGCTGGTGGTTTCGGTATCGACGGCTACATGCCCGATCTCGTTGATCTGGTCGATCCAGCGTTGCAAGGTGGCCGCATCCCGGATGCATTCGTAGGCGGAGTGATCAAAGGCAACTGCGGCAAGCGGCGCGGCCTCTGCTGCGGCAGCGTCGGGCAGGGCGGGGGTCGGCACGTTCAGGCTTTCGGCCACCCGGCGCGTCAGGGTGCGGAACTCCATCCGGTTCAGGAACTCCATCAGCGCATCCGTTTCGGGCGCGCGGACCTCAAGACTTTCCAGTGTGAAATCAAGCGGCGAGTCGCAATCAAGCGACACCAGGCGTTTGGAGATGCGGATCAGGTCGGCATTGTCGACCAAAGCCTCGCGCCGTTTGGGTTGCTTGATCTCGGCCGCGCGGGACAGCAGCGTTTCCAGATCGCCGTATTCCTGTATCAGCAGGGCAGCGGTCTTGATCCCGATGCCCGGCGCACCCGGCACGTTATCAACCGAATCCCCGGCCAGGGCCTGCACGTCCACCACACGGTCGGGGGCGACGCCGAATTTCTCGAACACCTCATCGGGGCCGATGCGCTTGTTCTTCATCGGATCAAGCATTTCGACGCCGTTGCCAACAAGCTGCATCAGGTCCTTGTCGGAACTGATGATCGTGACATCCCCCCCGGCATCGCGCGCCTTGCACGACAGGGCGGCGATGATGTCATCTGCTTCATACCCTTCGGTCTCGATACAGGCGATGTTGAAGGCGCGTGTCGCCTCGCGTGTGAGCGGAAATTGCGGGCGCAGGTCTTCGGGCAGATCGGGGCGGTTGGCCTTGTAGGCGGGGTAGATGTCGTTGCGGAAGGTCTTGGAGGAGTGATCAAAGATCACCGCCACATGGGTCGGCGCATCGCCCGACTTGTTGCCCTCAAGATACCGGAACAGGATATTGCAGAACCCGGCGACCGCCCCGATGGGCAGGCCGTCCGATTTGCGCGTCAGCGGCGGCAGCGCGTGATAGGCGCGAAAGATATAGGCCGATCCGTCGATCAGGTGCAGATGATGGCCCTTGCCGAATGTCATGGTGCGTCTTTCCTTCTCGGATCGCTCTTTGCTCCCCTACGGTCGCGCATCGCTATAAACGGCATGCCCCGCAAAGGGACGGCACGGGGACCGACAGGGCACTATTTCAGCCGGTCAGCCCAGCTTTCCTGCACAAAGCGTTTGTCGCAATAGCCACATTCTACAAATCCCTTGTCCTCGGGGATCGGCATCCAGACCCGCGGATGCCCCAGCGCCCCCTCACCCCCGTCGCAGGCGACTTTCCATTTCGGAGTTATCTCGGTTTCGGGTGCGGGTAAGGGCATGATGGCTCCATGGGCGGTTTGCGCCGCATGATAGCGACGCACGGGGGGGCTTCAAGCAAAAGGCTACAATTCGGCCGACGGAATAACCGGAAAGAACGCACCACCTGACCACAAGCCGAACCACGACCGGCCCCCATGCGGTGCATGGTCGCAAATCTCGACCAGCCGGTAGAACGATTTGCGGTCGATCAGCGCCTCAAGCCCCGCGCGGATCATGACGTATGGCGAAGGCTCGCCGGTTGCCGGATGACGTTCCACCCGCAAGGGATGATCCGGCCCCGCCGCAGCCGTATCGCCAACATGCGTGGTAAAGGTCACGACCTGGTCCTGTCCCGCCCCCGATACGTCGAAATCCACGGCAACAAAGGGTGCGTCATCGACCGTGATGCCCACCTTTTCCACCGGAGTCACAAGGAAATACTTGCCCCCCTCCAGTTTCAGGATCGACGAAAACAGGTTTACCATGCCCGGCCGCCCGATCGGCGTGCCAAGATAGAACCAGGTCCCGTCACGCGCGATGCGCATGTCCAGATCACCGCAGAACGGCGGGTTCCACAGATGGACCGGCGGCGGTCCCTTTTTCAGTGCTGCCTGCGCAGACGCCAGAACGCCTTCTGCGCTGGGCTGAATGATGCCTTCTGCCGGCGGTTTCACGATCATGTGCAGTCTTTCGCTTTTGTCATTTGTGCCCGGCGCAATAGTTGGGTCTAATGGAAGCGTAGCCAAGAATGGAGTGCCTTGCCATGTCCGATGCCCTTGTGACCCAGATTGAAGCCCTGGGGGATAAGCTTGGGGCTGCGAAAGCCAGTATCAACCGCCGGTTCATCGGGCAGGACCAGGTTGTTGGCCTTGTGCTGGCCTCCATGCTGTGCGGCGGGCACGCGCTTCTGGTGGGCCTGCCGGGCCTGGGCAAGACCCGTCTGGTCGATACCCTGGCCACAGTGATGGGGTTGAAAGGCAGCCGCATCCAGTTCACGCCCGATCTGATGCCTGCCGATATTCTGGGATCAGAGGTGCTGGATGGTGGCGCCGACGGCGCGCGCGCGTTTCGCTTCATCGAAGGCCCGATCTTCTGCCAGCTTTTGCTGGCCGATGAGATCAACCGAGCCAGCCCGCGCACCCAGTCAGCCCTTTTGCAAGCCATGCAGGAGCGTGAGGTAACCATCGCCGGCCAGCACCGCCCGCTGGGCCGCCCCTTCCATGTGCTGGCCACGCAAAACCCGATCGAACAGGAAGGCACCTATCCGTTGCCCGAAGCCCAGCTTGACCGCTTCCTTGTGCAGGTCGATGTCGAATACCCCGACCGGACGACCGAACGTGATATCCTGATCGCCACCACCGGGGCCGAGGATGCACAGGTCCACGGCGTGTTCACCGCAGAAGAACTGATCGAGGCGCAGGCGCTTATCCGCCGCATGCCCGTTGGCGACAAGATCGTGGAAGCGATTCTCGATCTGGTTCGTGCCTGCCGCCCCGGCGAGACCGAAGGCATGGGTCTGGCCGATGTGCTTAGCTGGGGTCCGGGGCCGCGTGCGGCACAAGCGCTGATGCTGATGGTGCGGGCGCAGGCTTTGCTGGACGGGCGGCTTGCCCCATCGGTGGCCGATGTGGCGGCGCTGGCCCGCCCGGTGCTTGTTCACCGCATGGCGCTTAACTTTGCTGCGCGTGCGCGGGGGGAAAGCCTTGGCGGTGTGATTGACCGTGTCGTGCAGGGCACCCTTGGGCTAGAGGCGGCGGCGTGACGCCAGACGTTACTTTACGCTCCCAGGCGCAGGCTTTGGGGCAGGCATTGCCGCCGTTGCTGGCCGAGGCAGAGCATCTGGCGGCGAATGTGGTTCTGGGCGATCACGGTCGGCACAGGGCCGGCATGGGCGACGAATTCTGGCAATACCGCCCGGCACATCCCGGCGATTCGGCGCGGATGGTGGATTGGCGCAGATCGGCCCGTTCCGACCAGCATTTCGTGCGAGAAAAGGAATGGCAGGCAGCGCAGTCGGTGACTCTTTGGGTCGATCCATCCCGCTCGATGCGGTTTCAGGGTGATACGCAGCGTCCGCAAAAAGGCGACCGCGCGCGGCTTCTGGCCCTCGCGTTGGCGGTTTTGTTGCTGCGCGGCGGGGAACGCGTGGGCCTTTCGGGAGACAGCGTGCCGCCGCGGTCGGGCCGGGTGCAGCTTGACCGTCTGGTGATGGCATTGTCGGACGAAGTCGCAGATGCCGATTACGGTCGCCCCGATGCAACAGGGATGGTCAGCCACGGGCGCGCGGTGTTCCTTTCGGATTTCCTCGGCGATCTGGCGGGGGTCGAGGATGCGCTGGCCCGTGCCACCGATCGCGGTGTGCGCGGTGCCCTGGTGCAGATTCTGGACCCGGCCGAGGAGGATTTCCCTTTCGATGGCCGCACGATCTTTGAATCGATGGGTGGCACGCTGCGCCACGAGACGATGCGCGCGGGCGATCTGCGGGGCCGCTATCTTGCGCGACTTGCCGAACGCAAGGATCGCCTGACCGATCTGGCCCGCAAATCGGGCTGGCATTACCACTGCCACCACACCGGCACGGGCGCGCAATCGGCCCTTTTGTGGCTTTACCGCGCGTTGGAGCGCCGCGCCTGATGTGGACACTGGGCCCCCTTGGCTTTGCCTCGCCGCTTTTGCTTGTCGCACTTATCGCCTTGCCGGTCCTGTGGTTGTTGCTGCGCGCCGTGCCGCCCGCGCCGATCCGCCGGCGGTTTCCGGGTGTCGCGCTTTTGCTGGGCCTGAACGATGAACAGGTCGAGGCCGACAAGACGCCGTGGTGGCTGCTTTTGCTGCGCGCCCTGGCGATCGGGGCTGCAATCATTGCCTTTGCCGGTCCGGTTCTGAACCCGCGTCAGGACGAGGCCGGGACGGGGCCACTTCTGATTGTGATGGATGCAAGTTGGGCTGATGCCCGCGACTGGCCGCGCCGGATCGACCGCGCG
>JBGSRQ010000297.1:0-2953 GCA_041737515.1 Rhodobacterales bacterium
CCCGGACCCCCGGGATATTTGTAAACAGAAAAAGGGCCAATGAAATCATGGGCTTCACAATGACCGGAGCAGGTGCGGATTGCGGAAGCGGAGGTTCGGTGTGACGCAGGTTCTGACATCGGGCGATGCCGGGTTTGAGGCGGCGTTTTCGGCGCTTTTGGGGATGAAGCGAGAGGATGCGCCGGATGTTGATGACGCGGTGGCGGCCATCATCGCGGATGTGCGTGCGCGCGGCGATGCGGCGGTGATCGAGTTGTCGGCGCGCTTTGACCGGGTGGCACTGACGCCCGAGACCATGGCTTTTTCGGCTGGTGAGATCGAGGCCGAGGTTGCGAAGGTCTCGGGCGAGGATCGGGCGGCGCTGGAGTTGGCTGCCGAACGCATCCGTGCCTATCACGCGCGCCAGCTGCCGCAGGATGCGTGGTGGGTGGACCCGGAGGGTGCCGGTCTTGGCTGGCGCTGGGGGCCGGTATCGGCGGCGGGCTTGTATGTGCCGGGGGGGCTTGCGTCTTACCCGTCGTCGGTTTTGATGAATGCCGTTCCCGCACGGGTGGCAGGGGTAGAGCGGCTGGTGATCTGCTGCCCGACGCCCGGCGGGGTGGTCAATCCGCTGGTTCTGCTTGCCGCGCAGCTTGCGGGGGTGGAGACGGTATACCGCATCGGTGGCGCACAGGCGATTGCGGCTTTGGCATACGGGACCGCGACAATTGCGCCGGTCGACAAGATCACCGGGCCGGGCAACGCCTATGTCGCGGCGGCCAAGCGGCGGGTGTTCGGGCGCGTGGGGATCGACATGATCGCCGGTCCGTCCGAAATTCTGGTGATTGCCGATCGCGACAATGATCCGGATTGGATCGCCTTGGATTTGCTGTCACAGGCCGAGCACGATGCAAGCGCGCAGTCGATCCTGATCACCGATGACGCAGGGTTCGGGCGGGCCGTTGTTGCGGCGGTCGAAGCGCGGCTGGAAACGCTGGAGCGGCGCGCGATTGCGGGGGCGTCCTGGCGTGACTTCGGTGCCGTGATTGTGGTGCGTGATCTGGACGAGGCGGCGGAACTGTCGAACCGGATTGCACCTGAGCATCTGGAGTTGTGTGTCGCCGACCCCGAAGCTTTGGCGGCAAAGATCACCCATGCGGGCGCGATCTTTCTGGGGGCATGGACGCCGGAGGCCATTGGCGATTATATTGGCGGACCGAACCATGTGCTGCCTACGGCGCGGTCGGCGCGGTTCTCCAGCGGCTTGTCGGTGCTGGATTTCATGAAGCGCACAACGCTGGCCCGGATGACACCGGAGGCGTTGGCGGCAGTGGGTCCAAGCGCCGAACGGCTGGCAAATTCGGAGAGCCTGCAGGCGCATGGGCTGAGCGTGCGGGCGCGGCTGGACCGGTTGAACCGCTGACGCGGCCCTTGCCGCTGTCGACGCACCTGTGCGACATTCCCCGAAACTTCGACGAAGGCCAACATGACCCGCATTTGCCGTATCGACATTGATGACCGGGGGCTGGCCCGCCCCACGCCCGAGATCGAGCAGGAACGCCGGGTGGCGATCTTTGATCTGTTGGAGGAGAACTCGTTTGCACTGCCGCTGCGTGAGGGGCGGGCCGTGGTCGAGGGGCCCTATGCGCTGGCACTGGCGATCCGCGAGGGGCGGCTGGTGTTTGGTGTGACCTCGGAGGCGGGGGCGGCGGTGGGAGAGTTTCACCTGTCGCTTGGCCCGTTCCGGCAGGTGGTGAAGGATTATTTCCAGATTTGTGAAAGCTATTTCGAGGCGGTAAAACGCCTGCCGCCGAGCCAGATCGAGGCGATAGATATGGCCCGGCGCGGCATCCACAATGAGGGTGCTCGGGTCTTGCAGGAACGGCTGGAGGGCAAGGCGGAGGTCGATATCGACACGGCACGGCGTCTGTTCACCCTGATCTGCGTTCTGCACTGGGGCTGAGGCATGGGTGATTTCCCCCAGTCGGTGCTGTTTTGCTGCGACCACAACGCCGTGCGATCCCCGATGGCCGAGGGGTTGATGAAGCGGTTTTACGGCCAGCGCGCCTATGTGCAGTCGGCGGGTGTCAAGAACGACATGGAGGTTGACGGGTTTTCCATCGCGGTCTGTGCCGAAATGGGGATCGAGCTTTCCCGCCACCGGTCGCGCAGTTTCGAGGAAATGCAGGAATGGGGCGATGATCTGTCGCAATTCGATCTGATTGTCGCACTGTCGCCCGCCAGTCAGCGCATGGCGCTGGAACTGACGCGCTTTCACCACATGGAAATCGAATACTGGCCGATCCTTGATCCGACGGGGCTGGGCGACGGGCGCGAGGCGAAGCTGGCGGCCTACCGTCAGGCGCGCGATCAGATCCGCGACCGTATGCTGGCACGGTTCGGCGCACCTTCAGAGGGGTAGGGGCGTGTTCAACTGGATCAGACCCGAAACGCCGCCCCCCGAAGTTGTGGCCGGCTGTCCGGAGAATGGACCAATTGGCAAGCCTGTGTAGGCAGCGTGTCAAAATCAGATAAAGCTATGCCGAAATCTCCGCAATTCGTTAATTTTTTTGACTTTTCCAAACCAAGTCACAGATCGATTGGCCCGACCCCAATCCGTGATCCGTTGCAAAAGGATATCCCATGACCAGACCCCGCGCGCGCGATCTTGGACTGCCGTTTCCGGGTAAGCCCGGCCCTTTGAACGCGATCACCGATGTTGCGGGGGTGGCTGTGGGGTTCACCACGCTGACCGACGCGGCACGGGGCATGCGAACCGGGGTCACCGCCATTCTGCCGCGCGGGACGGGCGCTGTGCCGCAGCCTGTGATGGCAGGGCAATTCACCTTGAACGGCAATGGCGAGATGACGGGCACGCATTGGATCAATGACGCGGGCTATTTCCTGGGGCCGATCTGCATCACCAACACGCATGGGGTGGGGGCGACGCATACGGGTGCCGTGCGTTGGATGA
>JBGSRQ010000038.1:0-6784 GCA_041737515.1 Rhodobacterales bacterium
CGCACCCAGGCGACACCGCGCCCGGCCTTGGGTGCGCCGCCGTGATCACTGTCCCAAAGCGAGGTCAGATTGCCACGGTTGTGCGAAAAAAGCCCCGGCCCCTGTGCGCTTTCGGGGTCCAGAAGCACATAATCGACACCATAGGTAAACCGGTTCGCGACCGATCCCTTGCGCCCATGAAAGGTGACGCCTGCGATATGTTCAACCGCGCTCACTCGGCCGCCAGGGCACGACGGGCGCGGATGCCACCGACCACATCAACGGCGCTGGCAAAACCGTCCTCGTGAAAGCCGTTGCGCATCCACGCGCCGCAGAACCATGTGCCGCGGTTGCCGTTCATCAAGCGGATTTCGGCGCGGGCGCGTTCGGCGGGCAGGTCGTAAACCGGGTGATCAAAGCTGACCACATCATGGATCAGGTTCTCATGGATCGACTGATTGGAATTCAGCGTCACGAACAACGGGTCATCTTTCGGAATGGGCTGCAGCGAGTTCATCCAGTATGTCAGGTCAATCCGGTCAGGCTTTGGCCCCGCGGGCTCCACATAAACCCAACTGGACCAGACCGATTTGCGCTTGGGCATGATCGACGTGTCGGCATGCAACACCGCTTCGTTCGTCTGGTATCGCGCCGCCGAAAGCGCCGTGCGTTCGGCGGGCGACGCATCCGACAAAAGCCGCAGCGTCACATCGGAATGGGTGGCAAAGATCACCTCGTCGAACATGTCCCACTCCCCGCCCTGCACCCGCACACGCACGCCCTGCGGCACACGCTCCACCCCGGCCACGGCAGCGCCAAGGCGCAGGTCCACCGCCTCGGCCACCAAAGCCGCCTGCAGCCGGCGCACATATTCCACCGACCCGCCCTTGACGGTGTACCACTGATGCTGCCCGGTGATGCCCAAAAGCGCGTGATTGTCGAAGAACCTGATCAGGCTTTGTGCGGGGAAATCCAGAATGCCCTGAACCGGGGTGGACCAGATCGCGCCAGAAAGGGGCAGAATGTAGTAATCGCGAAACCATGGCCCGGTGCCCAGTTCACGCAGAAATTCCCCGATGGTCAGACCCGAGTTTTCCGCCGCCCCCCGTGCGTGCTTGTTGAAATGCACCACGTCACGCAGCATCCGCAGGAACTGGGGCCGAACCAGATTGCGCTTTTGCGCAAAAACCGCCCCCAGACTGCGCAGCCCGTATTCGAACGCTCCGCCGTTGATCGAGGCACCAAAGCTCATGTTGCTTTCGACCACCGGCACGTCAAGCTGATCAAAGAGCCCCACCAGATTGGGATAATTCGTGTTGTTGTAGACGATGAACCCGGTATCGACCGGCTGATCGCCGCGCTTTCCGGCCATCACGGTGCGGGCATGACCACCAAGGCGCGGCTCGGCCTCGAACAGAACCACGGCATGATCACGGGCCAGCAGATGGGCGGCGGCCATCCCCGAGATCCCCCCGCCGATTACAGCAATACGGCTCGGCGCTGGGTCAGATGTTTCGAACGGCATAAAGTCGTTGTCCTGCTTTTGTTTGTGATAAATACGCTACCCAAGCCAAACCGGATCAGAAAGCGATTTTCCGCCGATTACAGTGATCCATTTGGCCAAACACTGCGTAGACGGGGTATGAGGCTTGATGAACAACCGACACGAAACGCGTTTGCATGGCAGCCAATGCCGGGGCTGGCCGTGGCAAACCTGTTGGGTCGGGGAGACGTGATCAAGGTGACGGAACCCGATATTCAGACGGATTGGACAGCACTACTTGCTCGTGTGCGTGACCTGCAGGATCGTGATGCTTTCGAGGCGCTGTTCCGTCATTTTGCGCCGCGCATCAAAGGATTCCTGATGAAGTCCGGCGCGTCGGCCACGCTGGCCGAGGAATGTGCGCAGGATGTGATGGCGACCGTGTGGCAGAAATCGCATCTGTTCGATGCGTCCCGCGCGTCGGTTGCAACCTGGGTCTATACCATTGCGCGCAACCGCCGCATTGATGCGTTGCGCAAATCGCGCCGCCCCGAACCCGAAGACCTGCCCTGGGGCCCCGAGGCCGAACCCGATCAGGCCGAGGTGATGATGCTAGCCGAAGACACCAGACGTCTGGGCGAAGCCTTGGCGCTGTTGCCCGAAAAGCAACGCCAGTTGATCGAGCGCGCGTATTACGGCGACCTGTCACATACCGAGATCGCCGATGAAACCGGCCTGCCGCTTGGCACCATCAAATCCCGCATCAGATTGGCGCTGGAACGCTTGCGCCACAACATGACCTGACCCACGTCACCTGACCGCTGAAAGACCCCACCATGACCATTCGACACCACCTGACCGACCCGCTTCTGATGGCTTACTCTGCCGGGCAACTGCCCGAGGCGTTCGGCCTTGTTGTGGCCACTCACGTCTCGCTGTGCGACGATTGTCGCGCGCGGCTTGCGTCGTTCGATGCCATCGGCGGTGCGGTGATCGAGGCTGATGACACAGCACCGATGTCCGACAACAGCTTTGCGCAAACCATGGCGCGGGTTGGTAACGCCGGTCAGACCGCAGCCGCGGCCAGGCCGCGAAAGGCCGGCCTGTTCCCCGCCCCGCTGGCCGATTATGTCGGCGGTGATCTTTCGGCGGTGAAATGGCGCAGCATCGGAATGGGCGTGCGGCAGGCGATCCTGCCCACCGCCAACGATGCATCGGTGCGGCTTTTGTGTATCCCGTCAGGTCAGGCGGTGCCCGATCATGGCCATCGCGGCATGGAGTTGACGCTGGTTCTGCAAGGCGCGTTCCGCGATGACGCCGACCGTTTCGGCGCGGGCGATGTCGAGATTGCGACCGAAGACCTGCAGCATACCCCTGTGGCCGAGGCCGGGATGGATTGCATCTGCCTTGCCGCAACCGACGCGCCCTTGCGGTTCAGCGGCTTCATGCCGCGGGTGCTGCAACCGTTCTTCCGAATCTGACCGGGCCGATCAGCGCGAAAACTGCACCACAAGCACCGGCCCGCGCGTGATCTGCCCCGGCTCATCTGTCACGATCAGGTCACGCCGGGCCATCTGCACGCCGTTCCAGACCGCTTGACCCAAGGCAAAGACCGCGCATTGCCCGCCGACCGGGGTTATCCCCATCTCTACCAACCGGACCGAGGCGCGGATCTGATCGCGGGCGGTCATCACGTTGAAATCCTCGCACGGACCGCTGACCCCTGCCGCCGACACCGCCATGTCGCCGGGAAAGGCAACCGGGCGCAACGGGTCGCAGCGCAGCGCCACATCCCCTACCAGATCAAACCCCGGCCCCGAGATCACGGTCAGGTTCCTGTCAATGCCCGCAAATAGCGAAAACGGCCCGTCCTCAACCACCGTGGCCACCGAAATCCGCCACAGAATCCCGCCCTGCGAACGCTCCACCCGCATCAATTCGGTGGTTGATCCGCGCCCGTTGGCCCAGGGCATCACACGGTAATCCGCGCGGGTCATGTGCCGGATCATTCGGCGGCACGGTCGCTGATCAGGGGCGGGGTGACTTCGGGCGGCAGCTCCTCGAAATCGAAATTGTCCAGCTTTGCCGCCCGTTTTCCCGCCCGCTCGGCGGCGGTGCCAATGCCTTCAAGATCGGCGCGGGCCTGATTGAAGTGGGTGTTCAGCTTGTCGACACGCTCGACCACCAGTTCCACATCGCGGTGCAACTGCCGCAGCGTTGCGCGGATCACGCCGGCCTGCTCACGCATCCGCGCATCTTTCAGAACCGCACGCATCGTGTTCAGCGTGGCCATGCAGGTGGTGGGCGACACGATCCAGACTTTCACCTCGAACCCTTCGCGCACGAGTTCGGGGAAATTCGCGTGCAACTCCGCGTAAACGGCTTCCGATGGCAGGAACATCAGCGCGCCATCCGCCGTCTCGCCCTCGACGATGTATTTCTCGGCAATCGCCTTGATATGGGCGCGCACCGACAACCGCATGAACCTTTGCGCCTCGGCCACAGCGACCGGGTTATCGGCGCGGCGCAGCGCCTCATACGCCTCCAGCGGAAATTTGGAGTCGATCACAATCGGCCCCGGCGGGTTCGGCAGGTGGATCAGGCAATCTGCGCGTTTGCCGTTCGACAGCGTAACCTGCATCGCATAGGCATCAGACGGCAGGGCCTTGCGGACGATATCATTCAACTGAATTTCGCCAAATGCGCCGCGTGTCTGCTTGTTGGAAAGAATATCCTGCAAGCCCAGCACATTGCCCGACAGCTTTTCGATATTGGCCTGCGCGCGGTCGATGGTTTCCAGACGCTGCTGCAATTCGCCAAGGCTGCGGGCGGTGCGCGTGCTGCTGCCATGAAGGCTTTCGCCCATGTTGCGCTGCACTTCGGCCAGACGCTGCTCCATCACCTTCAGCATCGCCGTCTGGCTGAGCGCTTGATTTTCCGACACATGATGCAGCCCGCCTGCAAGCCGCTCCTGCCCGTCAGACAGGGCCTGCACACGCTGCGCCATCCAGCCCATTTCGCGCATCAGGGGTTCGGCCATGCCAGCCGACCGGCCAGACGCCCGCAGGATCAGGATGAAAAAACCCAGCACCACCAAAGCGATGCCGCCCGCGATCAGGATCAGCGGGTCATTCCACGCATAGCTTTGCCCGGCGAGTGTTATCATCTGCGTCCGAACAGTTTCTCGATATCGGCCAGCTGCAATTCCACATAGGTCGGCCGCCCGTGGTTGCATTGTCCCGACAGGGGCGTGGCCTCCATCTCGCGCAAAAGCGCATTCATTTCCTCGGCCCGCATCTGGCGGCCTGACCTGACCGAACCATGGCAGGCCATCCGGCTGAGCACCGCGTCAATTCGGCCTTGCAATCGCGTGGAATCGCCAAGAACGGCAAGATCATCCAGAATGTCGCGGATCAGCGCGGTGGCATCAATCCGTCCGAGAATTGCCGGAGTTTCACGCACGGCGATGGCACTGCCGCCAAAGGGTTCTATATGCAGGCCAAGGCGGGCAAGCTCTTGCGTTACCTCAAGAATACGCGCGGCATCCAGTGCCGAAAGCTCCACAATGTCGGGGATCAGCAACGCTTGCGCCGCAATACCCGCGCCGTGCGCCTGTGCCTTCAGCCGCTCGTAAACCAGACGTTCGTGGGCGGCATGCTGGTCAACGATGACCATGCCATTGGCCGTCTGCGCGATGATGTAGTTTTCATGCACCTGCGCACGGGCGGCCCCCAACGGGCGGTTGTTTTCTTCGGTCGGCGCCTCGAACCGCGCAGTGGGGGCCTCGGCGAAACCGGGCGCGTCAAAGCCCGCATCCGGGGCTTGAAACTGATAGGCGCGGGCAAGGGTTGGCTGCGAGGCGCGGTCCATCTGATAAACCCGCGGCCCGGTCTGGAACGCCGCCAGCGTTCGGAGTATCACATTGCGGAAACATCCGACCCTGAAAATCTCAAACATGTGCTTGAGCTTGCCTATGGGATCCGTGGCGTTGTCAAAAAGACCCGTTATCTCTACCTTGTCGGTCAGACCCGCGTGCATCTGGACGATGTGCAGGGTCTGGGTCAATTCATGGAGCTGGAAGTCGTCATGCGGGAGGGGCAGGGAGATGCCGAGGGGCAGGAGATTGCCGAAGGTCTGATGGCAAGCCTGGGCGTGGAAAGAAGCGACCTGCTCGAGGGGGCGTATATGGATTTGCTGGAAAAACCGTCAAAGGTCTAACGTCACAGAGCCTGCCCAGAGCTTGTCGAAGGGTCGAAGGTCAAAAGTCTCAACCTATGATCTGCGACCTGTGACTTGTGACCTTTGACTTTCGACCGAAAGAATCGTGGTAGAATACCCCGCCGAGCGTAGTACCCTTCGCTCAAACCAAATCTCAAAGCAAGAAAGGGCTTGAACAATGAAAGTAATGCTAGTCAAAGACGTTTACAAACTGGGCCGCGCAGGCGACATCAAAAAGGTCGCCGATGGCTACGGCCGCAATTTCCTCATCCCGCAGGGATTTGCCGTGCTCGCCACTGCTGGCGCGCTCAAACAGACTGAGAAGGTTCGCAAGCAGGCTGAGATCCGCCGCACCGAACAGAACTCCGAGCTCAAGGGTCTGGCTGATCAGATCAAGGGCATCGTGGTAACCTTCAGCGCCAAGGCTGGTGAAACGGGCAAACTTTATGGCTCCATCACCACGCAGGACGTGGCAACCGCCATCTCCGAACAGACCCGCTTCGAGGTCAGGAAACAGCAGATCGATATGCAGCCCATCCGCAACCTCGGCGAGTTCAAGGCGCATGTCCGCCTCACGATGGACCTCGTCCCCGAAGTTAAGATCATTGTCCACCGCGAAGGTGAAGCGTTCGAAGAAGAAGCCGCCGAAGCGCCTGCTGAAGCCAAACCCGAAGCTGAAGCGCCCGCCGAAGCCGCAAAAGAAGCCTAATTTACACCCCTCAGACCATGACATCACCAGTTCATTCCCGCATGATGGGGTGCTGGTGATGTTTCGTTTTATGTAATGCAAACCATCGGTCAAAGACTCAAAGCCGTACGCGAAGAAAAAGAACTCACGCTTGAAATGGTCTTTCAAGCCATCCGCATCCGCGTCAACTACCTGCAGGCGCTTGAGGACGACGACTTCTCCTCCATGCCCTCGCCTGTGCAGGCGCGCGGTTATCTTCGCAACTACGCCGAGTATCTCGGGCTGGATATCGACGGAATGCTCGAAGAGGTGCGTGCTTCCCAACAAAATGGGGATGGGATCATCGGACCTGCGGATTTCACTGCTCAACCTGCCGTTCCAACCCCTCAACCTGATTCTGCTCAAGAGGCAGCGCC
>JBGSRQ010000301.1:0-14164 GCA_041737515.1 Rhodobacterales bacterium
GCCGGTGGCGAAATCTTCGGGCGTCTGGGTGCAGCCGTGCAACATCAGAACCAGACCGCGCGGCGGTAGCGCGCCGTCCGGCGCATGCACCACATAATCGCGCGCTCCAGCGGCGCAGGCGAACTGCTGCCGCTTTTGCGCCTTTCCAATTGGGCCTTGTGATACGGGCCGACCAAAGCTGCCGGTGTCCGGCGCAAGACCGGCAGGTGCTGCCAATCCGTGCCGTGCAAGAGTCGTTTGAACCAGCGCGTGCGGATCAAGGCGTGGGCCGGTTTGCGCAGCTTTCATGGTCTGCCACATTGTGCGGAGCGTTTTCGTGGGCATCAGTTTTTCCTTTGTTCCCGGTCTTGTGCGGTCAGCGCGTGTTCACTTGATCCGGTCGGCCAGTGCGGCCCTTACTTCTTTACTGGTCTGAAGCGCGCCCAGAACGGTGATCGAGCCGATGGTCTGGCGTGCAAGGTCGGGCGTCACGTCGGGCGCAATCCGGGCCAGCCCGACGACGCGCACATGCAACACCTCGCCCGCGTCGCGCAGCGCAAGCAGATCAGCGGCGGTATAGTCCCGCAGGCCCAGTTCCATCGTGTGCCGCTCAATCGTCTGTGTCACTGTGCCCGCGTGGGTGGCAAGCTGGTTGCGGATCGCCGTCCGGATGAAATCGCTGCGGTTGGAATAAAAGCCTTCCTGCACCAGCAAGTCGATCCGCCCCAGATCGACATAGCCAAGATTGATCGTGACCTTCTCGGATTCCGGCGTCCGGTCGCGCAGCCTGATGACATCTGGCATGAGAATCTCCATCCATGTGGATGGTATATGGCATCCAAACTGCTGGCCGCAAGGGCAGGATCCTGTGTAATGTGTTGCAGTCACGTCAGGGTGCTGACACATTCCGCAAAGTAACCGTCGCGAACAGCCGTGCGTCACGGAACCAGTCTGCCCCGCCGTTCATTCCTCAAAGCGTCGAAGGTCTGATCCTTCGCCGAACCTCGCACCCTTGCCAAAACCCGCATCCTTACCGAAAAGGTCAAATCTTTATGGCGCTTCAGATCGACGTTCGCCTTTACTATGAAATCAGCGCCGTAACCGATATTCTGGCACAGGTCCGCGTGGCGTCGACCGGCGAACAAAGCCTGCGCTCCGAACATCTTGCGGTGCCAGGAACGCTGCATCAGGCGGATGTGCCGGCTGATGACGGGATCGGGCTAAGAACTTGGGTCCGGGTGCCGGAGCAGTTCGACTTCCGCTATTCCTGCACTGTCGACATCAATCGACCGGACATCGACATTGCCACACTGCCAGCCGTCCCCCCACATCTGCTGCCCGGAGAGACGGTGCGCTATCTGATGCCGTCGCGCTATTGCCCGTCTGACCAGTTTCAAAGCTATGTCACCACGGAATTTTCGGATGTCGAAGGGGGCCAGCGCGTCGCCCTGATGCGGGACTGGATCGCCGAGAAGATCGACTATACCAGCGGCTCAAGCGATGCGCGGACCACCGCACTGGACACGTTCGTTCAGCGCCGCGGGGTCTGCCGCGATTTCGCGCATGTGCTGATTGCGTTGTGCCGCGCTTCGGCAATTCCCGCCCGGTTCGCAAGCGTTTATGCCCCCGACGTCACCCCGCAGGATTTTCACGCCGTGGCCGAAGTGTTTCTGGACGGGCGATGGTATCTCGTTGATGCAACCGGCATGGCGCGCGCCTCGGAAATGGCGGTGGTCGGCGTAGGCATGGATGCAAGCGCTGTTGCGTTCCTGACCAGCTTCGGGCCGCTTGTGATGCAGGATCAGTCGGTCAGCGTCATGCGCACGGACTGAACGATTTCGTTGGAGGTGGGCCATGATCGGTGCACCGGTTATTCATGTAAAGTGACGTGCACCCGATTAACTTGGGAACTCATTTGCCATGTCTTCGTTTCTTGAACTTGCGTGTCGTGAATACGCCACGACCGGACCGCACAATGCCCAACAAGAAAGCCCAAAGAACATGAACCTGTCCCTGACCCGCCGAGACCTTATCGCCGCCGTTGCAGCGCTGTCGTTGTCTGCCAGCGCCGCATTTGCACAAGATGCCGTGCGCGTCGGCTCCAAGCTGGACGCCGAGGGGGGATTGCTGGGCAGCATGATCATTCAGGTGCTGGAGGCAAACGGAATCAAGACCGAAAGCAAGCTGCAGATGGGTGCCACAAGCATCGTGCGTGCAGCCCTTCTTGCGGGTGAGATCGACATTTACCCCGAATATACCGGCAATGCGGGTTTCTTCTTCAAGAATGATACCGATGCCGCTTGGAAAAACGCCCAACAAGCGGCGGCCAAGGCGGCACTGCTTGATGCAGAAAACGGGATTGTCTGGCTTACCCCGGCTCCTGCAAACAACACCTGGGCTATTGCACTGCGCAAGGATCTTGCCGATGCGGAAAAGCTTGCGTCAATGGATGACCTGGCAAGATATATTGGTGCGGGCGGCGCCTTCAAGCTGGCAGCGTCGGCCGAGTTCGTCGAAAGTCCGGCAGCCCTGCCCGCCTTTCAGTCTGCCTACGGGTTCACGCTGAGTGCAGACCAGACACTGGTTCTGGCCGGCGGCGACACATCCGCAACCATCCGCGCGGCGGCCGAGCAGACATCGGGGGTGAATGCCGCGATGGTTTATGGCACCGATGGCGCAATCGCTGCTTTGGGGCTGGTCGTGATGACCGACGACAAAGGCGCGCAGGCCGTCTATGAACCGGCACCCACAATCCGCAAACCAGTGCTGGACGCCAATCCGCAGATCAGGGATCTGCTGGACCCGGTGTTTGCCACGCTGGATGCGCAGACCCTGCAAGCGCTGAACGCGAAAATTCAGGTTGATGGGCAGGACCTGTCGGCGGTCGCAAAGGAATATCTGACCACAAAGGGTTTTCTGAAGTAATCCAAGCAACCCGCCCCAGATCGGGGGCGGGCCTTTCCTGCGCCCAACCTCGGAGTATGCTTGATCAAGAACCGGCCCTTGTTTGTGCTGTCGCTGCTGCTTCTGTTGGGGGCAGTTGCGCTGCCGTTTCTGAGCCATGCGCCGAACCGGCTGATTTCAGGTCAGGCGGTCTTTCTGTGGCAGTTGGCCCTGCCGTCGATGGCGATCGTTCTGCTGCCGGGTGCAATGTTCGTTGCGGGACCATTCCTGCCACAACATTCTCGCGTTCTGGGCCCCCGCGTTCTGGGCCCCCGCGTTCTGGCGCTCCTGATGGCCGCAACGGTGCTGCTGCTGGTGGGGATTGTCTACGTTGCAGGCACTGGCGCGCAGACCCTGGCGCAAGCGGCGGCCAGCACATCGGCGCGCACATCGTTCGGGTCCGGCTTCTGGTTGATGATCGTTTCATTGTCACTGGCGTTGGCCGACCTGGCCGCGCGCGCGGGCTTTGGCCCGGTGATGCGGGTTTTGATCGGGTTTCTGGCCTGCCTGCCCATCGCCGCAATGCTTGCGACAGGGCATCTGGATCAGATGTCGATTCTGAAGGAGTACGCCAACAAGGCCGAGCTTTTTCGATCGTCGCTTGGGCAGCATTTCGTGATCGTCTGTGCGGCGTTGCTGCCGACACTGCTGGTCGGTATTCCACTGGGCGTTGTGGCGCATCGCCGCGCACGGCTTGGAGCTGCTATTCTTTCGGTGCTCAACATCATTCAGACAGTGCCCTCGATTGCGCTGTTCGGCCTGCTGATCGCGCCGCTTTCAGCCCTAGCAGTGGCTCTGCCCGCGCTGAAAGAGATGGGGATAAGCGGGATTGGCCTTGCGCCGGCGATCATTGCCCTGACCTTGTATTCCGTCCTGCCCATTGTGCGGAACACGGCCGAAGGGCTGGCGCAGGTGCCCGCCGCTGTGGTCGACGCGGCCACGGGCATGGGCATGACACGGCGTCAGGTTTTCTGGCACGTCGAGATCCCGCTGGCATTGCCGGTGTTCCTGTCGGGGTTGCGTATCACCGTCGTGCAGGCCATCGGCCTTGCGGCGGTCGCCGCCCTGATCGGCGCAGGCGGGTTGGGGGCGATCATGTTTCAGGGGCTGTTTTCCAACGCGCTTGATCTGGTCCTGCTTGGCGCCTTGCCGATCATTGCCATCGCGGTTGTGGCGGATGCGCTGTTCAAGCTGGTCGTCGCGTTGGCGCAAAAAGGTGCCGCATGATCCAGTTTCGCGGTATATCCAAGTCTTTCGGCGACACCCTGGTTGTGCCTGATCTGAACCTGACCATTGCGCGCGGGGAATTCTGCGTGCTGATCGGGCCGTCTGGATCAGGCAAATCGACCATCCTCAAGATGATCAACCGGCTGGTCGAACATACAACCGGCGAGATAGATTTTGCAGGCGAGCCGATCCGCAGTTTTCCGCCCGAAGTGCTGCGCCGCCGGATCGGCTATGCAATCCAGTCGGTCGGGCTTTTCCCGCACTGGACGGTAGAGGCCAATATTGCCACCGTCCCGCGCCTGCTGGGCTGGGACTCCGCCCGTATTGAGGCGCGGATCACCGATCTTCTGCGGCTTCTGAACCTTGATGCCGCCCGCTTTCGCGCGGCCTATCCGCATCAGTTGTCGGGTGGGCAGCAACAGCGCGTCGGCGTGGCCCGTGCTTTGGCTGCCGACCCGGACGTTTTGCTGATGGATGAACCGTTCGGCGCGCTTGACCCGATCACCCGTGACAGCCTGCAGGCCGAGATGACGCGCATTCATGCTGAAACCGGCAAGACCATTGTTTTCGTCACCCATGATATGGACGAGGCGCTGCGGCTTGCCAGCCGTGTCGTCATTCTGGACAAGGGCCGGATCGTGCAAACGGCAAGCCCGCGTGACATCCTGAACGCGCCTGCCAACGAGTTCGTGCGCGCCTTTCTGGGCAAGGATGATTACGGTCTGAAACTGTTGTCCGTCGAAACGGTCGGCAACCGGATGCGTGCAGAGATTTCGGCGATGGCGGAAGACTCGGTTCTGCCGGACGACAATCTGCGCCTTGCCCTGTCGCGGATGGTGGTGCTGAAATCTGACCGCATCGGCGTGCGTGACGCGACGGGGGAACCGGTGGGCACGCTTTTCCTGTCAGATGTGGTGTCATGAAAATGGCCGCAACGCGCCCGCGCCCTTTGGAGTGGCACCGGTTTCTGGCCGCGCTGGCCGTGTTTGTGGCACTTCTTGGGGTGCTGCCATACAGCGGGCCGCTTTTTGCCAGCCTTTTCCCCGATCTTGACCGCCCGCTTTATCAGCAGCAATCATTTGCATCGCTTGTTGTGGCGCATCTGTGGCTGGTCGTTGCTGCCGCGCTGACGGCCACAACCTTCGGTATCGGTGCCGGCGTTTTCGTGACCCGGCCGCAGGGGCGCGAATTTCGCCGGCTGGTCGAGACTCTTTCCGCGATGGGGCAGACCTTCCCCCCGGTAGCGGTTCTGGCCCTGTCAGTGCCCGTCATCGGTTTCGGCTTCTGGCCCGCATTCATTGCACTTGCACTTTACGGGGTGCTGCCGATTTCGGAAAACACGATTGCAGGTCTGGAAAGCGTCGACCCTGCCGCAAAGGAAGCGGCTGAGGGCCTTGGAATGACGAACCGGCAAAGGCTTTTGCAGATCGAACTGCCGCTTGCAGCACCAATCATTCTTGCGGGTGTGCGCACGTCGGTCACGATCAACATCGGCACGGCGGCGATTGCGTCAACCGTGGGCGCAATCTCGCTCGGTTCGCCGATCATCATCGGGCTCAACGGCAACAATATCGCCTATGTCATTCAGGGCGCGGTGCTGGTCTCTGGTCTGGCCATCGTCGTCGATATGGGGTTCGGCGTGCTGTCGCAGCGTATCGGAAAATGGAAATCAGGTCAGGTATAGGCCAAAATGATGAGCTTTCTGGCAGAGCGCATGTCACCAAAGCGCTTCATCGGCCTGCCGTTGAGCGTGCTTATGACCACAACCACCTATTTCGCGTTGCTTTATGCGGGCACCGCGCTGAACTTCTTTCAGGACAGCCGCATCGTTTGGTTCGACGTCTGGCTGTCTGAAACCTTGTCGGGCCTTCGCTCACCGCCCGTCGTGCTGTTTTTCAGCGTCGCGACGGCGTTCGGATATTGGGGCGTTGTCATGGCGATGGCGCTGACCGTGACGTGCGTGCTTTGGCTGAATGGCAGACAGCGCTACATGGCCGGGCTTTGGATCGCGCTTGCGGGCAATCAGATCACGGTCAACGTCCTCAAGATCATCTTTGAAAGATCCCGGCCCGCGCTGGCCCATTACCATGAAGCAAGCTTTTCATTTCCAAGCGGACATAGCGCGTCCGCTGCCGCGTTCTTTGGTGTTGTGACGCTTATCCTGATCCGCGAGCGCAAGTTCGGCACGCTGGCACCGATGGCAGGCGGGTTCAGTGCCGTCCTGCTTGTCGGGGCCAGCCGTCTGGTGCTGGGCGAACACTACCTTAGCGATGTTGTGAACGGCTATCTGGTGGGCGGGTTATGGGCGTGGTTCGGGATGTGGCTGGCCGCGCAAAGCGGCGCTGTTGCGGCGGGCCCCGACCTCAGGCCAACGCCTGCATGGCGTCTGTTCGCAAGCCTGGCCGTTCTTGCGGGAGCCACGGTCGTCATATGGATGCTGTCGGCGAATTACCTGTCCAACCAGATCATCGTCTTATCCTTTACCGCAGCACCGTGACCCGAAGTTCAGATCCAGCCGTCCGGCGTTTTGTGAAATGTAACCGAACCCATTTCCGAGAACCCGCTGCCGCTGTCAGCAAAGGCGTGGCGGATCACAGTCAGGCGGCCCCTGTCTATTTCCAGCAGGTTGAAGTCGTTGACCTTGTCGCGCAGTCGGTTGGAAAGGGTGGTTCCGGCATGCACCTGCAACGCAGACACGCGCCCCTCTGTCTGCACGAAGGGTTCGGCGCGCCAACTGTGCAGGTGGCCCGACAGCACTGCGTCGACACCACAATCGCTCAGCCGCCGCAAACCCTTTGACGCGCCGCGCATCAGCGACTTGGCCTCCCCCGGCAGATGTTCCAGTGGATGATGGGCGACGACGATATGCGCCCGCGCGCCCGTCGATGTGCCAAATGCGGCACAGGCGCGCCGCATGGCCCGTGATCTGAACCAGCCCCTTTGCCACGCCAACGGATTGACCGTGTTCACCCCGATCACAACCATTTCGTCGTCTTCATAACTGGGTTGAAGATCAGCGTTGATCCAGCGACGATACCGCCGCCAGGGCATGAAGATCCGGACAAACAGATTGTGCAGCGGCACATCATGGTTGCCCGGAACGCAAAGGGTCGGGGCATGCAATGCCGCAAGGAAATCCGCCGCCGCCGCAAATTGCTTTTCGGTCGCGCGTTGGGTGAAATCGCCCGAAATGATGATCAGATCAGGTGCCAGCGCATTGACCGCCCGCGTCAGGGGGGCCAGCACCTCGGCCCGGTCGCGCCCGAAGTGCAGATCCGACAAGTGAACCAGCCGTCTCATCGCACCTCGACGGTGCGTCCGGATGGCACAAGAACACGCAACCCGTCCTGCACAATACGAAACCGGTATGGTCCCGCGATACGTTCGCGCTCTCCGTCCTTGGCGATGGTGCGCTTGCCGCGCGTGGGCCGGTCCAGGTTCTGAATATCAATCTCTTTGCCACCCACCAGTTCAAAGTTCCGATCGGCAGACGCAAGACCGGTGGCAACCGCCACCGCATGACGCATGATCCCGAACCGCGTGGCGTCAGGCGCAATGAACAGCGCCATCTCACCGACCTTGATCTTGTCTGCGCCGTCCAGGTTCATCTGCTCCAACTGATACGCATTGTTTACCACAAAAACGAGCGGGGCGCGGACATCGCGGCTTTTGCCGTCAACGGTAAGCCGAAGCCGCATGGAACGACGTGCCGACGCCAATGTTTTGATGACCGCCCAATAGGCCGCAACCCGGCTGCGACCCCACCGGCGGTAGATTTTCTCGCGGGTCGCAAGAATGGCAGGATAGGCGCCCAGGCTGGCGTTGTTCAGAAACATGCTGTCGTTCACCATGCCGATCCGCAGCGGCATCGAATGGCCTTTTACAATCACGCCTGCGGCCTCGGTGATATCCAGCGGCAGGTCCAGAGAGCGGGCAAAATAATTGAACGTGCCCAAAGGCAGAATGCCCATGACGACGGGGCTGCCGTTCAGAATGCTCGCCACCCCACATATCGTGCCATCGCCGCCTGCGGCAACGATGGTCTTGAAGCCCTCTTGCACGGCTTTGGTGGTTTCAGCCTGCAGCCGCGACCCCTTCCTGATGATCTTGAGTGTGATCTCGGCGCCATGCGACGCAAACGCTTCACGGATACTGTCGGGTTGTGATTTCGCATCAGGTTTGCCCGATCCGATATTGAGAATGACACAAATGCCGGGATTTTTCAAAAGCGGCTCCTTGAAGGCTGAACGGTCCGAAGGGTGCGGAAGCCCCGCACGGCAGGCGTGCCGGGGTAGAAGTGTTCTGGGTGCAGTCTGGTTCCCTAAATCCAGTGAATGTCGCCCGCTGTGGCCGACCTGCACGCGCGGTGCTTGTTAGCAGCCCGCCATCCTTGAGGAGTGGCGTTATCTGCTGGTCTGCCGTCCTGTTGCAACGCGCGCCTGCGCCATCCGGTCGTGTCGCGCATTGAAGCGCGTGGTGCGCGTTTGCAAAGACCCGGCAAGCCCGAAAGCCGAGTGCAGGAATTGCAGTGTGCTCATGCGCCCAAGGTGACGGTCAGCTCGTGCGCGCCATTTCGCAGCGGCACGGTCACTCCGTCTGTTCCGACGGCCAGTGCGACGCCGTTCAGCTCTGCCGCCGCAACGCCGGTGCCGCTGCCTGAGGGATTCAGGATCGTGATTGCAAACCGGGCGTCGCCCATGTTGACCGTTGCCGAAAACCGGGGCCAGGCTTTGGGAAAACACGGGTTCAGCACAAGCTCTGTTCCGGCCCGGTTCAGGCCCAGCAAGCCCTCGATCCCCGCGCGGTACATCCACCCGGCAGAGCCTGTGTACCATGTCCACCCCCCGCGACCCGCGTGCGGAGCGGTTGAATAGACATCAGCGGCGATCACATAGGGTTCCACCTTGTAAACCTGAGCTGCCGCCGGTGTCAGCGCATGGTTGATCGGGTTCAGCATGGCGAAAAGCTGGCCCGCCGCATCGCCGTTCCCCAATCGGGTCTGCGCCAGAATGGCCCACATTGCCGCGTGGCTGTATTGGCCACCATTCTCGCGCAGGCCGGGTGGATAGCCCTTGATATAGCCCGGATCATCCGGCGAGCGGTCAAAGGGCGGAGTGAACAGCAGCGCAAGACCGGGATCAGGTCGCACCAGATGTTCGGTCATCGAGGCCATTGCCATCCGGGCGCGCTCCGGATCGGCTGCGCCTGACAGAACGGCCCAGGATTGCGCAATGCTGTCGATCCGACACTCGTCAGATGCAGCAGAGCCAAGGATCGTGCCATCGTCAAACGTGCCCCTTCGATACCAAGCGCCATCCCAGCCGTTCGTTTCGATTGCCTGACGCACGGCCTGTGCGTGCAACCGCCACCGGGCCGCACGTTCCGGGTCACGGCTTTCGGCAAGTGGCGCCATCATGTCGATCGTGGCGATCAGCAGCCACCCCAGCCAGACGCTGGTGCCTGCCCCGCCTTCGCCAACGCGGTTCATCCCGTCGTTCCAGTCACCGGTGCCGATCAGCGGCATGCCGTTTTCGCCGGTCAGATCAATTGCCTGATCCAGACCGCGGGCGCAGTGTTCAAACAGGCTGGCTGTGGTTTCCGACACCGTGGGTTGAAAGAAATCGTCATGCGCGCCGGCGGGCACCTGCGGCCCCTGCAGGAAGGGCACCGCTTCATCCAGAATTCCCGCGTCGCCAGACACCGCCACATAACGCGCCACGCCATAGCCGAGCCAGACGCGGTCATCTGAAATGCGGGTGCGCACGCCTTGGCCGGAATGGGGCAGCCACCAGTGCTGCACATCACCTTCGGGAAACTGGCGGCTTGCCGCGCGCAGCAGATGCGCCCGTGTCATTTCAGGCTGGCTGAAGGTCAGCGCCATGCCATCCTGCAACTGATCGCGAAAGCCGTAAGCGCCGCTGGCCTGATAGAACCCGGCGCGCGCCCAGATCCGGCAGGCAAGCGTCTGATACAAGAGCCAGCCGTTCAGCATGATATCCATCGCCCGGTCGGGCGAGGTGACCTGCACTGCCGTCAGCAGGTTTGCCCAATGCTGCTTGATCCTGCGCAACGTATCATCAAGATTGGCCGCACGCATCCGCAGGATCAGGTCACTGGCAGCCGGTTCGCTGGCGGCTTGTCCGATCTGAAAGACGATCTCGACCGACTGGCCGGGCTGCAGTGTCAAACGGCGTTGCAACGCAGCGCAAGGGTCAAGTGCCGGGCCGGTGCGGCCAGACAGAGGCTGGCCGTCAAGGGCTGCGGGTGCCGCCAGAGTGCCACCCGCGCCGATGAATTCTGCCCGGTCCGCCGTCAGGCTGCTGGTGTCCGCGCCAAGATCGGCAAAGGCAACCCGGCCCGGAAATGCGGTGCTGAAAGTGTTCTGCGCCAGAATTGCGCCTGTGGCCGGGTCCACCCTTGTGGTCACATAAGCCGCCGCCGCGCTGCGCGAAGTGCCAAGCACCCAGTCGGCATAGCCTGTAACAGACAGGTTGCGCACCGTTGTGCCAGTATTGCGCAGCGTCAGCCGGGTGATCTTGACCGGAGCATCCAGCGGCACGAATTGCACCATACTTGCCGCGATACCGTTGCTTTCATGCGCAAAACTTGAATAGCCAAAGCCGTGGCGGGCAATGTAGGTGCCGCGCCCGCGGATCGGCAGGGCTGTCGAGGTCCAGATCTGATCGGTATCCAGATCATGCAGATACAGCGCCTCTCCAGAGGGATCGGCGACAGGATCGTTCGACCATGGCGTGATCTGGTTTTCGCGGCTGTTCTCTGACCAGACATGGCCCGAGCCTTCGGCCGATACCTGAAATCCGAAATCCGGGTTGGCGATAACGTTGATCCATGGCGCAGGCGTGGTCCGGCCATCGCGCAGCACTGTCACATACTCGCGGCCGTCGTCGGCGAATCCGCCGGTGCCGTTGAAAAACTCCAGTTCCGGCAAGGCCGGGGTCGGCGGGGTTTGCGCAGCCACGGTCGCGCGGGGCGATCTGACAGGGGGCAAAGTGGAAAGCTGTGCCATCTGCTGATTGATCGTGCCACGCCCCGCCACAAGAACCAGCCGCGCCACCGACAAGAGCTGCGCCCGTGCAGCGAGGTTCAGAATGTCGGATCGCAGGGTATGGATCGCTCCCTTGATCGGCGCATGAATCCCGGTTGCCCGGGGGCGGGATTGTGCAGCACGCACGGCACTGTCGATTGCAATCTGAAGGTCCTGCACATACGAGGACATCCTGTCGTTCAGAATGACAAGATCCACCGCAAGCTGCCGCATGCCCCAGTATTCATGCGCAGCAATGATCTGGGTCAGAACCGCGATGTCCTGCGCATCGTCGATCTGCACCAGCACGATCGGCAGATCGCCCGAGATGCCATGCGCCCACAGTGCCGATTGCGGCGCGGCACCGGCGGTGATCTGCGCGGCTGATACGCGCATACGGTTGTCATGGCGCATGATCATGCCGCCCAAGGCCTGAAAATCGGCGGCATCGGCATGGCTGATCCCAAGATGGCGTAACTGCACCTGCGCCTGTGTCCATGACAGGGTGGCAGCCCGCGCAAAGGCTGACGGGTCGCGGTGCCGGTCAACCAGATCAAGCAGAGCCTCCGGCGAGGCGGCGACCATGGTCCAGAACGTCACCCGGGTAACGCCGCCCGCAGGCACGTTGACCCTGCGGCGGATCGAAAAGATCGGGTCCAGCACCGTGCCCGTCGTGCCGGAAAGCGGCGCCTGAGTCATCGCCGCGCTGGCCAGACTGCGGCCGCGCCCGATGAATTTTTCGCGGTCGGTTTCAATCTGGATCGGTCCCGTCTCCGGGCCTTCGACAACGGCGATATGTGCGGCCCACACCTCTGGGTCGCTGGACGAGCGGCGGCGCCTGGTGGCGATGACTACCCCCAGTTCCGGCAGATAATCGGTCACAACGAACATCTTGGAAAACGCCGGATGCGCCTGATCGGCGGAGGGCGGGGCCAGCACCAGTTCGGCGTAGGAGGTCACATCCACTTCACGCGCGCGGCTGCCGGTATTGGTCAGCGTCACGCGCCGCGCCTCGGCATCGTCCTCGGACGAAACGACGACATCTGCCGTCGTGGTGAAGTTTGATGCCTGATGCGTGAACGCCGCCTGATGTTCGCTGAACACCGCGCGGTGCGGGGCGGCGTCGGTGTGCAGCGGCTGAGCCGCGGCAGACCAAAGCTTGCCCGACGCCGTATCGCGCACGAAAATGAACGATCCAAGCGCTGCCTCTGTCGCCTCGGACCGCCAACGGGTGATCGCCAGACCCCGCCAGCGACTGAACCCCTCGCCTGTCGCGGTCAGCATCACGCCGTAGTTTCCGTTCGACAAAAGGTGGGCCGTCGGAACCGACTGCCCGGCGGCGTCAAAGGCGCGCATCATGGGTGCATCGGTAATTTGTGCCGCACCCACAAGCACATCCTTGGCGCGCGGCGGTGCGGCGGGCACGTCACGCGGCACACGTTCATGCAGCAGCAATTCGACACTTCGGATCATCGGCTCTGCATGAAAGAGGCTGCGCAGGTAGCCATTGCGCAAGGTGTTGGCAATGCTGGCGATCGTCATACCCTGATGATGCGCCATGAAACTGCACACAAGCGCGTGGCTCTCGTTTTCCGGCAAGCGCGCGGCAGTAAAGTCGACGGCCTCATAGAAGCCATAACGCCCCTGCGCGCCAAGTGCGGCCAGCCTTTCATAGTTTTGCACCGCACCCGCCGGATCAACCATGGCGGCCAGCCCTGTTGCATAGGGCGCAATCACCCTGTTCTCGCTAAGCCCCCGTTTAAGGCCCAGACCCGGCACGCCGAAATTGGAATACTGATAGGTCATCTCCAGATCGCGGGCATTGTAGGAAGACTCTGAAATCCCCCATGGAATCCCCAGTGCGGCTCCGTATGTCTGCTGGCATTGCACGACCAGCCGGTTTGTCTGCTCCAAGACCGATCCTACCGGGGCGCGCATGACCAAAGACGGCATCAGGTATTCAAACATGCTGCCTGACCACGAAATCAACGCTGAGCCCGAACCCACTGGCGTTGCGGCACGGCCCAGCCGGAACCAGTGGCGCGTATCAACATCGCCTTTGGCAATGGCAAAAAGGCTGGCCAGCCGCGCCTCGGACGCCAGAAGATCATAGCAGTTCGGATCAAGCCGGTTGGTGTCCAGCGAAAAGCCGATCGACAAGAGTTTCTTGTCCGGCTCCAGCAGAAAGGCGAAATCCATGCCCATAGCGATGGCGCGCGCCATCGTTTCAACCTCGGCCAAAAGGCGGTGATCCGTCGGGTTTGCCAGATCGGACAGGTGGTCTTGCAGGCTTTGGTGGCCAACCCCGGTCCAGAACACCACGTCTGGGTTGCCATCGGCCGCGTCATGAACCGCGCCCGCCTGGGCTAACAGGTCCGTCAGCGCGGTGGACGGGGTTATGGCGGCACGGGCAAGGGCCTCCAGTCTATGGGCAAGGGTGGAGGCGCCGGACCCCTCGCGCAAGGCGTCCTGCGCAAGGCTGGTGGTGTCGCACAGCGACTGGCGGAGGATGGCCTCATCGACCAGTGAGTTTTTCCATTCAGCGCAGGCCTGGGCCACGGCAATCAGGTGTCCGGCCAGATTGCCGCTGTCTACGGTCGAGACGTAGGCCGGATTCAGCACACGCAGATCGCGCGTATCGTGCCAATTGTAAATGTGGCCACGATAGCGTGGCATCCGCTGAAGGGTCTGCAAGGTATCCTTCATCCGCTGCAGTGCGGTGTGCTGCCCAATCCAGCCCATGTCGCGCGCCACAACCGTTGACAGCAGATAAAGGCCGATATTGGTGGGCGACGTGCGGTTTGCGACGGCGGGCTTTGGCGTTTCCTGAAAGTTGTCGGGCGGCAGGAAATTCTCTTGCGCGGTCACGAACGTCTCGAAATACCGCCAGGTCCGGCGCGCCGTCAGACGCAGCCTGCGCGCCTGATCCTGCGTCAGGGGCGGCATCGGTCTGGCAAGCCGTGGCAGGCT
>JBGSRQ010000122.1:0-1743 GCA_041737515.1 Rhodobacterales bacterium
GCCCTTGGCCCGGCGATTGGCTCCGTTGCCGCACGCATGGGCCTGCCGTTCGTCGATGCCGGTGCGCTTGTCGCGGTGTCGCCGGTGGACGGTATTCATTACGAGGGTTCGGCGCACCACGCGCTGGGCCTTGCGCTGGCATCCGCCATGCGCCAGCATTTCGGGTAGGGGGGGCACATGCTCAAGGGGATCGACAACCGGCTGAACGCCGAAGTGCTGGGTGCGTTGCGCGCGATGGGGCATGGCGACACGCTGGTGATCTGCGACACCAATTTTCCCGCCGATTCCATCGCCCGCCATACCATTGCCGGCACGCTTTTGCGGATGGACAATCTGACCTGCGCGCAGGCCACGCAAGCGGTGCTGTCGGTGCTGCCGCTGGATACGTTCGTCGATGATTTCGCAGGCCGGATGGAAGTGGTGGGCGATGCGGCGCGCATCGAACCCGTGCAGGCCGAAGTGCAGGACGAGATTGACCGCGCCGAAGGCCGCCCGCGCCCGATGATCGGGATCGAACGCTTTGATTTCTATGAACGCGCCAAGGATGCCTATGCCGTGATCCAGACGGGCGAGCGGCGGTTCTACGGTTGTTTCATCTTTCGCAAGGGCGTGATCGCCCCGGATGCATGACATGAGAAAGACCGTAAAACCGATTGTTATCCTTGGCATATTCGTGGCCGACACCGCCTACCGGGCCGACCGTCAACCCAAAATGGGTGAGACGATCATGGGCACGTCTTTCGTGCTTGGGCCTGGCGGCAAAGGGTCCAATCAGGCGGTTGCGGCGGCCATGGCAGGGGGCGATGTGCATTTCATCACCCGGCTTGGCGTCGATGCCTTTGCCGATATTGCGCGGGCGACATGGGCGCGCGCCGGGGTGCATCCGCAAGTGACCGATGATCCCGAAAGCTATACCGGGGCCGCCTATATCTTCATCGAGAACGCAACCGGCAACAACGCAATCATCGTGGCCCCCGGTGCCGCAGGACGGGTGTCGGTGGCCGATGTAGAGGCGAAAGCCGACCTGATCCGCACGGCTGCGGTGTTTGTGACCCAACTGGAACAACCCATTCCCGCCGCCCATCGCGCGCTGGAAATTGCCCGTGCGGCGGGAGTGAAAACCATCCTCAACCCGGCCCCGGCGGCAGAGCTGACCGATGCGATGCTGGCGCTGTGCGATTACGTCACCCCCAACGAATCCGAGGCCGAGGCGCTGACCGGAATCACGGTGGTGACAATCGCCGATGCCGAACGCGCCGCAGGAGCATTGCTGGCGCGTGGCGTGGGTGCCGCGATCATCACGCTGGGGGACAAGGGCGCCTATTACCGCGATGCGGCGCAAAATTTCCATGTGCCGGTGATCAGCGCGGGCCCGGTTGTCGAGACCACTGGTGCCGGCGATGCGTTCAACGGCGGTTTTGCGGTGGCGCTGTCTGAAGGGCAATCGCTGCAGGATGCCGTGCGCTTTGGCTGTGCCACGGCAGGCATTTCCGTAACCCGCCCCGGCACCGCCCCCGCGATGCCCGCACGGGCCGAAATAGACGCGCTGCTGGCGCGCAACTGAAGGGAACCAGAATGGACCGGATGAAGGGAAAGCGGGTGCTTGTCACCGCGGCGGGGCAGGGGATCGGGCGGGCATCGGCACTTGCACTCGCCCGTGAAGGCGCACAGGTGCTGGCCACGGATGTGAACCGCGACACGCTGGCCAGCCTTGCCGCCGAAGGCATCGACACCCGTATCCTG
>JBGSRQ010000124.1:0-3043 GCA_041737515.1 Rhodobacterales bacterium
CGCCAGAACCACTGCCGCCGCCACCTGCGATCAGGCCTGCGCCAACGACGCCCGCACCAACTGCACCTGCGGCCCCAAGACCACTGCCGCCCAGAAGGCCGGGGATCAGCAGGCCCTGACCTGCTGCTTCGTCGTTTGACGCACCAAGAACCGAATAGGGATCGGCATCCGCAAAGCGCAGGTCGTCAAGGGTCGAGAATTTGTTCCAGGCATCCACCGGGCCGTAATCGGCATAGATCAGACCGTCGCCACCCTGCGAAAGAAGCACTTCGCGAATTTCGCCATCAGCGCTCAGGAAAAGCTGGTTGGCTTCACCGCCGGCCAGATCGAAAAAGCCATTCAGCACAAGGTCGCTGCCATCGGCAAGCTTCAGCACCAGATTTGCGCCACTGCGTTCGTATGACACGACGCTCGACTGGGCCAGGTTCAACGAAACCCGTTCTCCCGCGCCGACTTGTATGAAATTGCCACCGTCCGCGCCGACGGTACCATGCTGAACTCCGCCCGCAGAATTGCGAACGGCGAAATCAATCGCCTTGACCATTGTACTACTCCGCCTCAGAGTCAGGCTTTATTGCCCAACCATTGTTGATGCGCCCGTTTTTTGGGCGCGATTGTTCTCAGAAATACCCACAATCGAACACAAATTCTAGTCCCTGAAATAGCCCGGGTCACTTTTTGTGTGATTTTCCCATCCTATGTGGTCCTGAGGCCGCAATTTCAGCTAGATATGGTAGTCAAAGCACTTCAGACCGCAATCCGGAGTCTACAAACTGTGGTGGCCACGCGACAGACCTCAATAAAAAGTGTGCTGTGACACCAGAGTCTGCAGTGAGGGTGGAAGACCGCGACTGAGGCTGGAGGTGGAGGCGGCGCGCCAGCTTGGCCGCGAGACTATTCCGGTCGAGGTGCTGGATTGCACTGCCGATGAGGCGCGCGAGATGGAGATCAGCGCCAACCTGACGGCAGGCATGACGCCGCTGCAGGACGCGATCTTTCTGGCCGAGTGGCAGATGCAATACGAGAAGCGCCATCCCGAAACAGCGGCAGGGATAGCCGGGGCGTTGGCGAAGCATGGTCTGCAAGGGAAGAGCGCTTCCTTTGCAGAAGGAGAAGCAGTGCAAACGACAAATTTGTCGTTTGCACAAGTGGTGGCGGAGAGCAGAAAAATATCGGTGCGACATGTTCAGCGGGTGACAGCCGCCGCTCGCGCCCTGACAGCGGATGAGCGCGTTGCCTTACATGGGCCAGAGATCGCGCTGCCCATGTCTGACATCGAGAAGCTGGCCAAGATTTCGAATGCCGAGGAGCGGCAGGCGGTCGTGCGCAAGCTGTCGCTGGGTGCGGCAAAGTCCGTCGGAGCAGCGCGCAGCGCGTGGCGAGCCGAGTTTGGATCGACATCCGACACAGCAGCCGCAGCACGCCCCAAGGACACCTCGCTTGCCGCCCTTCTGACGGCGTTGGACCGCGCGCCTGTAGCAATGCGAAAGGCCTTTCTTCTGGAGCGGTGCCACGAGGTCTGGGAGGCGCAGAACAAGAGTCAATCGTTGCCCGCCGCCGCCCGTGACGCGACCGGGTAGGTACCCTGCAACGCATGATCCATGTTGCCCGTCGCGAGCTGGGCATCGATTCAGAAACCCGCCGCGACCTGCAGTTTCAGGTCGTTGGCAAGGCCAGCATGGCCGACATGACCGAGGCTGAACTGACCGCCGTCGTCAAGGCGCTGGAGGCGCGCGGGTTCAAGAAGGTTTCAACGAAAGGCTAGCGCCCCGCCGCCAGGCGTGCAGACACGCGGTTTGCGCATGTTCTGTGGGGCAAGCTCGCCTCGGCCGGGGCGGTATCGGTGCCGGGGGCAAAGGGCCTGAATGGCTTTGTGCAGGCCCGGTTCGAAATGCACTGGGGATCGGTCCCCATCGACATCGATGCGCTGCAGAACCACGAGCAGATCAACGACGTGGTCGAAGCACTGAAACAGATGTGCCGCCGCGCGGGGATTGCCCTTTGATGACCAAGCGCCGCCTGCACATCAGCGACCATGCCGTGCTGCGCTATCTGGAGCGCGTGGGCGGGTTCGAGATCGAGCGTCTGCGCAAATCGATGGCCGAGCGGCTGAATGCAGCCGCGCAAGCGGGTGCCAATGCGGTCGTGATTGATGGCTATGCCTATGTGATCCGGCGCGATCAACATGGCCCGGTTGTGACAACCGTTCTGCTGGCCGACCTGCCGCAGGGAAATCACCGGGAAAGTGTCGAGGAATGACCAACTGGCCATTTGATCACCTGACCCCCATGAAATATGGCGCGATTCTTGCCGATCCGCCCTGGTCGTATGTGATGCGGTCGGACAATGGCCATGCCAAAAGCCCCGAGGCGCACTACCACACCATGTCCGAGTCGGCGATCGCTGCGTTGCCGGTATCGCACCTGGCGGGGCCGGATTGTCTTTTGTTCCTTTGGTCGACCTGGCCGCATCTGCCGCAGGCGCTGCGGATCATGCAGGCCTAGGGCTTTCAGTATGTGACCGGTGGCGCATGGGTCAAGCGCACGCCATCGGGCAAGGCCGCATTCGGGACCGGTTATGTGCTGCGATCATCGACCGAGCCGTTTCTGGTGGGCAGGATCGGGCGTGCGGAAATCAAATCACGATCCTGCCGCAACCTGATTGAAGCCGACGAATTGCCCGATCAGATCGATGCCGTGCGCCGCGAACACAGCCGCAAACCGCCCCAGATGCGGGCGCTGATCGAGACGCTGTTGCCGCAGGTCACCGCCTGCGAGCTTTTCGCCCGCGATCCATGGCCGGGGCATGAGGTCTGGGGCAACGAGGCCGTGAAGTTCGTGGGGGCAGCGTGATGGACCTGCCCGGCATCGCCCGCGACATCGCCACGTTCACGGCGGACGAGAAGTCGCGCGAAGAGGCAAACATCATTGCGGCCGTAGACGCAGCCGTGACGGCAGGCAAGATCGCGCCCGCGTCCAAAGACTATCACCTGGCATCTTGCCGGGTCGAAGGCGGGCTGGAGCGGTTCACCGCGTTCGTCGCC
>JBGSRQ010000127.1:0-4150 GCA_041737515.1 Rhodobacterales bacterium
CACCCACCGTGTCAATCACCCGAACCCGCGCGCCGAACTGCACCGCCGCCCATGCGACCGACAGCCCGAATATCCCCGCGCCCCGCACCGTCAGGTCAGCCGTTGCCATTCCCCGCCCCCTCGCGCAGTGTCGCCGCCAAAGGCTGTAGGGCATATGACGGCAATCGACCAGAGCAGCGTGGAGTGGAAAGACGGCGTGATTCCGGTTTCAACCCGGTTTGACGACCCCTACTTCTCGATACACGACGGGCTTGCGGAAACCCGTCATGTGTTTCTGGCGGGCAATGATCTGCCGGCGCGGTTCCGCCCCTGTTTTCATGTTGCAGAACTGGGGTTCGGCACCGGGTTGAACATGCTGGCAACCTTGATCGCGTGGAATGCCAGCGCTACCCCAGGCACGCTTTGCTACACCAGTTTTGAGGCGTTCCCCCTGTCTGCATCCGACATCGCCCGTGCGCTGGACCATTTTCCCGAAGCGCAAGCAGTGGCAGAACCGTTCCTTGCACAATGGGCGGCAGGCATGCGGGTGTTGACCCTTGGCGGAATGACCGCTGAAATCATCGAAGGCGATGCCCGCATCACCCTTCCCGCATGGGGCGCGCGCGCCGATGCGTGGTATCTGGACGGCTTTTCCCCCGCCAAGAACCCCGAGCTTTGGTCCGAACCGCTGCTGGCCGAGGTCGCAATCCATACCGCCCCAGGCGGCACCTTCGCCACCTATACCGCGGCCGGGCATGTCCGGCGGGGCTTGCAGGCGGCGGGCTTTTTGGTAGAGCGTCGGGCAGGTCATGGCCGCAAACGGCACATGACCGCAGGAACCCTTGCCCCATGACCCAGAAGGACGATCAGCGCGGCATCTGGATGATGCTGGCAGCGGTCACAGTGTTTGCGGCACAGGACGGATTTTCGCGCCATCTGGCGGAAACCTACAACACCTTCATGGTGATCATGATCCGCTATTGGTTCTTTGCGGCCTTCGTGATCTTGCTGGCCCTGCGCCAGCCCGGCGGCATCGCGGCCATGCGCACCCGCCACCCGGTTCTGCATCTGATCCGCGCCAGCCTGCTGATCGCCGAGGTCTGCGTTATCGTCTACGGCTACACACAGATCGGCCTGATCAACTCACACGCGGTCTTTGCCGTGTGTCCGCTGCTGGTGGCGGGGCTTTCGGTGCTGATCCTTCGGGAGAGGGTATCGCCCGCCACATGGGGTGCGATCGGAGCCGGGATGGTGGGGGTGCTGATCATCCTGCAACCCGGGTCTGGTGTGTTCACGCCGGCCTCGCTGCTGCCTTTGTCGGCGGCGACGATGTTTGCGCTTTACAGCCTGCTCACCCGCCTGACGACGCGGGACGAGCCTGCGTTCCTCAGCCTGTTCTGGTCCGGTGTGATCGGGGCCGCACTGGTGTCAGTTCTGGGGTTGACCCATTGGCAGCCGATGTCGGCGCCCGATTGGGGCTACATGGTCCTTTATGCGATGCTGGCGCTGTTGGGGAACTGGCTGCTGATCCGGTGCTACGAGGTGGCCGAGGCGGCCTCGGTGCAGCCCTTTGCCTATCTGCAGATCGTGCTCGTCACCCTGATCGGGATCGCCGTCTATGACGAGGTTCTGCGCCCGTCGGTCGCCATTGGCGCGGCAGTGGTGATCATTGCGGGGCTGTTCACCCTGCTGCACGGCCGCGCCCGCAAACGCGCGCTGTTCAGAACATGAACAGCCCCCCGGAACAGGGCCAGAACAGCCGCCTTGGCATCGGCCTGATGATCGCCACGACAGTTGTTTTCGCGGTGCAGGACGGCATCTCGCGTCATCTTGCCGGAGAATACAATGTCTTCATGGTGGTGATGATCCGCTATTGGTTCTTTGCCGCATTTGCCGTGGCGCTGACCGCGCGACAACCCGGCGGCCTTGCCCGTGCGATCCGGCCCCGGCATCCCATCCTGCAGCCCTTTCGCGGCGTGCTGCTGGTGGCGCAGATCTGTATTCTGGTGCTCAGCTTTGTGGCGCTTGGGCTGGTAGAAACCCATGCGATCTTTGCCTGTTATCCCTTGATCGTCGCGGCCTTGTCCGGCCCGATCCTGGGCGAAACGGTCGGCTGGCGGCGCTGGACGGCGATTGGAATCGGATTTGTCGGTGTGCTGATCATACTGGAGCCGGGGGTTACGGTGTTTTCCTCGGCCTCGATGGTGGCGGTGGCGGCGACGGCGATGTTCGCGGTCTACAGCCTGACCACCCGGTATGTCGCGCGCGGTGATCCTGCGTCGGTCAGCTTTTTCTGGACCGGAGTTGCGGGGGCACTGGCGATGACGTGCATCGGCATCTGGTATTGGCAGCCGATGACGCCGGGCGACTGGGGCTTCATGGCGGCGCTGTGCTGCACCTCGTCGATCGGGCACTATCTGCTGATCCGGGCGTATGAGGCCGCCGAGGCCTCGGCAATTCAGCCCATCGCATATCTGCAACTGGTCATCGCGTCGCTGATCGGGATTTTCGTCTTTGGGGAAACGCTGCGGATCAATGTCGCCGTGGGTATCGTTCTGGTCGTGGCATCGGGGTTGTTCACCCTGTGGCGCACACGGATCAGGGCGGCCAAATAACCGCCCGATTTTCGGCGCACACAGGCTTTGGTGCTGATACGGTTGGACATGCTCTTTGCCCTGCCCCCTTCGGACGTTCTGTATCAGGCACTCCTGGACCGCGACCCCTTGTACGAGGGGCGGGCGTGGGTGTGTGTCACCTCGACCCGGATTTTCTGCCGCCTGACTTGCCCGGCGCGCAAACCCCTGGCGCGGAATTGCGTGTTCCACGATACGGTCGCCGCCTGTCTGGAGGCGGGATTCCGCCCCTGCAAACGCTGTAAACCACTGGAGACTTTGGCCAAGGCCGATCCAGCCGTGGTGGCTCTGACGCAGGCCTTGCAGGCCGATCCGTCGCGGCGCTGGACCGAAGCGGATGTTGCCGCGATGGGCCATGACCCCTCGACCATCCGGCGCATGTTCAAACGCCATTTCGGGATCACCTTTCTGGACATGGCCCGTCTGGCGCGAATCCGGTCGGGGGCCGAGGCTTTGCGTGCCGAAGCCCGCGTAATCGACGCGCAACTTGATGCCGGGTTTGAATCCGGTTCCGGTTTTCGCGCGGCCTTCGCGCGGATCCTGGGCCGCGCCCCGGCGTCCTTCAGGGGCGGCGAGGCTTTGCAGGCAGATTTCATCGACACGCCCCTTGGCGCGATGATCGCGGTGGCCGACCAGCACGCGCTGCACCTGTTGGAATTTTTCGACCGCAAGGCTCTGCCCGCCGAATTGAAACGCTTGTCCGCCCGCTGCAACGCCCCCATCGGCATCGGCCGTTTCGCCCCCACCGATCAGATCGCAGCCGAGCTTGCCGCGTTCTTTGCAGGGGAAGACGTGACGTTCAAGACGCCGCTCGCTTTGGCTGGCAGCCCCTTTTCACGCGGCGTCTGGGCCGAACTGCGCCGGATCAGACCCGGCGAAACCCGCAGCTATGCGCAACTCGCGGCGGCCATTTCCAGACCCTCGGCGGTGCGTGCCGTGGCGCAGGCGAACGGCGCAAATGTCTTTGCCATTGTCATCCCCTGCCACCGCGTCATCGGCGCCGATGGCAGCCTGACCGGCTATGGCGGCGGGCTGTGGCGCAAACAATGGCTGCTGGCACATGAATCCGGGCGCTCCTCCCTTCCAGGCCACCGCTCGTCGCTGACCGCAGGGAAGACGCCTGCAACGGCGGATGAGCGGTCCTAGCCCTTCAATTCAGCCGTAACCCGCACCGGACCAACCGTGCCGCGCAGTTTCGCGCGGTAGATGACCAGCGATTCGACCACCCGCATCACATAGGTTCGGGTCTCGGAAAACGGAATCGTCTCGACCCAGTCGATCACATCCACATCCGGACGGCGCGGATCGCCGAGTTCGGTGATCCAGCGCCGGGGCCGCCCCGGACCTGCGTTGTACCCCGATGCAACCAGCGCGATGGAAGGGCCGAATTCCTCGACCAGGCCCGCCAGATATTCGCTGCCCATCGCCGCATTGTAACTCGGGTCGGAGGTCAGCTTGCCCAGTTCGTACTCCCGCCCCAGCTTGGCCGCCATCAGCTTGGCGGTGCCCGGCATCACCTGCATCAGCCCGCGCGCGCC
>JBGSRQ010000197.1:0-5267 GCA_041737515.1 Rhodobacterales bacterium
AGCGCCGCCTCGGAGCGCCGCGCCTCGGCCGGGGTTTCCTCGGGCAGAACGGGAATTTCGGTGGCTTGCGGCACGACGGGTGCGGCTTCGGGAAGGGTCGCAATTTCGGGCGCGGCCTCGGGAACGGCGTTGGGGTCGGGGTCGGGCAGGGGGGCCAGCAACGGGTCGGTTGCGGGTGCATCGGCCAATGGCTCCACCGTGACCGGGGCTACGGTCGGGCCAACCGTCAGAGGGTAGAACGGCGCGCGAAAGGCGCGGCCATCGGCGATGAAGCTGTCATCCGGGACCAGTCTTTCGCGCAGCAGCGAGGTCAGCCGCACCACGCCGCTGTCTTGCGCATAGGGCCCCAGCACGATTGCATACCAGCCCGAATTCAGCCGGAACCCCTGCACGTCGGGAAACAGGCTGGCATAGGCGCGGGCGCGTTCTTCGGCCTGCGGCAGGGTCGGGCGCGCCTCGATCTGAACCCAGACCTGCGCTTGTTGGGCGCGGACCTGCTGCCCTGTCACCAGCGCCGCAAGCAGACCGATCAGAAGAAAGAAAACTCTCATGCACCCGATGCCTTGTTTCTGGCGGTCTGTCCGGGCGCGATGTGCCGGAACCTGCCTGAACCGCCGATATACCTTTGTCTGTGCAGCGACGCCACATTGACCCTTGCCTGCCTTCTGCCTATGCAGAGGGCGATTTTCAAGAGGTTCCGCATGACTTCCCCTGTTCCAGACGCTGCATCGACCCCACCCCGCAGCTTTCAGGAGATCATTCTGCGGCTGATGACCTATTGGGGCGCGCATGGCTGTGCGGTTCTTCAACCTTACGATATGGAGGTGGGGGCGGGCACCTTTCACCCTGCGACCACCCTGCGGTCGCTGGGACCAAAACCCTGGGCCGCGGCCTATGTTCAACCCTCGCGTCGCCCGACCGACGGGCGCTACGGCGAAAATCCCAATCGCCTGCAGCACTATTACCAGTATCAGGTGCTGATCAAACCCTCGCCCCCCGACCTGCAGGACCTCTACATCGGCAGCCTGCGCGCCATCGGCATCAACACCGATCTGCACGACATCCGCTTTGTCGAGGATGATTGGGAAAGCCCGACGCTTGGCGCATGGGGGCTGGGTTGGGAGGTGTGGTGCGACGGTATGGAAGTGTCACAATTCACCTATTTCCAACAGGTTGGCGGGCATGACTGCCATCCCGTCTCGGGCGAGTTGACCTACGGATTGGAGCGTCTGGCGATGTATGTGCTGGGCGTGGCCCATGTGATGGACATGCCTTACAACGACCCGCAGTCACCGACCCCGCTGACCTACGGCGACATCTTCCGCCAGACCGAGCGGGAATATTCGCGCTGGAACTTCGATCAGGCCGATACCGCGATGCTGTTGAAGCATTTCGAGGATGCCGAGGCCGAATGTGCCCGCATTCTGGCCGCCGATCCCGTGGACAAAACCGGACGCACGATCATCATGGCGCATCCCGCCTATGATCAGTGCATCAAGGCCAGTCATCTTTTCAACCTGCTGGACGCGCGCGGCGTGATTTCCGTGACCGAACGGCAGGCCTATATCGGCCGGGTGCGCGCCCTGGCGAAAGCCTGCGCTGACGCATTCGTGACCACGCAAATGGAGGCTGCGGCGTGAATGGCAAGCTGGTTGTGGGTGGTATCGTGGTGACTGCGGCGGTTGCGGGAATCGCGATGTACTGGCTGCAGGTCTTTGCGTTCTACACGCCTGCGGTCTTTACCCCTGGTTCGGAAATCACCCTGACCCCGATCATCGGTGATGTGCCCGAGGCGATTGTGGCCGACAATGTCACGGGGATTGATGCCGACAGCTCTCCGATCCGGTTTCGCGCCTGCTTTACCACACCGCTGTCTCAGGCCACGCTGACCGAAACCTACCGCGTCTATGAAAAGCCGACGCCGCTGATCGCGCCCTACTGGTTCGATTGTTTCGATGCCGACAAGATCGGCGAGGCGCTGGAAACCGGGCAGGCGATCGCCTTTCTGTCGCAGGCCGATATCGTGGATGGCATCGACCGGGTGGTGGCCGTTTTCCCCGATGGCCGCGCCTATGCCTGGAACCAGCTTAACCCCGACAAGGCCGAATGACCGATGCCCGACCTTCTGATCGAACTTTTCTCCGAAGAGATTCCGGCCCGGATGCAGGCCCGCGCCCGCGATGACCTGCGGCGGATGGTGACGGATGGGCTGGTTGGCGCGGGGCTGACCTATGCCTCTGCCGGGGCCCATTCCACGCCGCGCCGTCTGGCACTTTCGGTCGCAGGGCTGACCGCGGAAAGCCGGGCCGTGCGCGAGGAACGCAAGGGGCCAAAGGCCGACGCGCCCGAGGCTGCGATTGAAGGCTTTCTACGCGCCACCGGTCTGCGCCGTGATCAGTTGGAACTGCGCGACGACAAGAAGGGGCAGACCCTTTTCGCCGTGATCGAAAAGCCGGGGCGGGCCGCGGCCGATATCGTGGCCGAGGTGCTGGACGCCACGATCCGCAATTTCCCTTGGCCAAAGTCGATGCGCTGGGGCAACGGCACCCTGCGCTGGGTGCGGCCCCTGCAATCGGTCCTGTGCCTTTTGTCGGATGAAACGGGTGCGACGATCGTGCCCATGTCGGTCGATCACCTGACGGCCGCCAACACCACCGGTGGCCATCGCTTCATGGCGCCCGCGCGCTTTGCGGTAACGGGCTTTGACGATTATGCCGCCAGACTGCGCCGGGCTTTCGTGATGCTGGATCACGCCGAACGCGAGGCCGCGATCTGGAACGACGCGCAAACGCTGGCCTTCGCACGGGGGCTTGAGGTGGTGCCGGATGCGGGGTTGCTGTCCGAAGTGGCGGGGCTGGTGGAATGGCCGGTTGTCCTGATGGGGGCAATTGACCCGGATTTCCTTGGCCTGCCGCCCGAGGTACTGCAAACCTCGATGAAGGAACATCAGAAGTTCTTTTCGGTGCGCAATCCGAAAACCGGCCGGATCGAGGGCTTTGTCACCGTCGCCAACCGCGAGACGGCGGATGACGGGGCGACGATCCTTGCGGGCAATCAAAAGGTGCTGTCGGCGCGGCTTTCCGATGCGAAATTCTTCTGGGAAAACGATCTGCGCCGCGTGCGTGCCGAGGGGCTGGAAGGCATGGCCGCTGGCCTTGCCAACGTGACCTTCCACAACAAACTGGGAACCGAAGCCGACCGGGTGACCCGCATCGCAGCGCTGGCGCGCGAGATCGCACCGATGGTGGGCGCTGACGCGGATTTGGCCGAGGCTGCCGCCAAGGTGGTCAAGGCCGACCTGCAATCGGCGATGGTTGGCGAATTCCCCGAACTGCAGGGGCTGATGGGCTATTATTACGCCCTCGACGCCGGCCTTGACCCCGCCATCGCCGCCGCATCCCGTGATCACCGCAGCCCGCAAGGCCCGTCCGATGCCGTGCCGTCAGACCCCGTGACCATCGCCGTGGCACTGGCCGACAAGATCGACACGCTGACAGGGTTCTGGGCGATTGACGAGAAACCCACGGGCAGCAAGGACCCGTTCGCGCTGCGACGGGCGGCCCTGGGGGTTATTCGGTTGGTGGTGGGGAATGGGGTGCGGGTTTCCATCGACCGGCTGGCCGATGTCCAGGTGCTGCGTCACCAGATCGGAAGGAGTGCCGCGCAATCTGAACAGTTGAACCAAATCCTTGATGCGGCTGTGGCACATGGCATGTTCGGCGCTTTCACCCGGTCACTTGTCGCCCAGCAGGAAAGCCGAGCGGCAGACTGGCTGGACCCTATCAGAAACCACGACCCCGCCATCAGCGATGATCTGCGCAATTTCATCCACGACCGCCTCAAGGTCACCATCCGCGACCAGGGCATCGCGCACGACGTCATCGACGCGTGCCTCGCCATGCCAGGCAACTGTGATCTCAGCTTCCTCGTCAAGCGTGCCACGGCGCTGTCACACACGCTGAACACCGACGATGGCAAGAACCTGATCCAGGGCTTCAAGCGGGCCAACAACATCCTGACGCAGGCAGAACAAAAGGATGGCGTCGAATACTCCTACGGGGCCGATCCCAAGTTCGCCGAAAACGACGAAGAACGCGCGCTTTTCGTGGCCCTTGATGCCGCCGAAACGATCATCACCCCGGCAATGGCCGCCGAAGATTTCACCGCCGCCATGCAGGCCATGGCCAGACTTCGCGCGCCCATTGATGCGTTTTTCGAGGCCGTGCAGGTGAATTCCGATAACGAGATCATCCGCCGCAACCGCCTGAACCTGCTGCACCGCATCAGCACGATCTGCGGGCAGGTGGCAGACCTGACAAAAATCGAAGGCTGACCCCTTTTTCCCGCCATGAACATCTCACGCCAATGGTCCAGTGTGCGCCATTGGTCCCAACGGCAATGGACGACGCGGTGTGAAACCGCCGCGGCCGCACGCCACAGGCGCATCCGTCACACTTGCGTGACACCCCGAACCCACTATGCTGCGCGCCAACCCGAAAGGCGCCGCAGTGCAGAAACTAGACCTCCTCACCGATTTTGCCGAAATCACGCCCTCGGCGCAGATGAAGGCCACCACGCATGGCTGGCGCGCGAAATGTCTGCAGCGCTTGGTGCGGCTTGATCTGCCGGTGCCCAAAACCGTGGCGTTGCCAGCGACGACGGTGCGGGCGATTGCTGCGGGTCAGATGGTGGATACGGCGTCAATCCTTGGCCATTTCGGCCGCGACACGCTGATTTCGGTGCGTCCCAGCCCCGAGGTGCCGGAGTGGGGCGGGCCCTCTTCGATTTTGAACATCGGCTTCAATGCGGCCACGCACGCGGCCCTGATCAAGACCCACGGACAGGCCGCCGCCGATGCGCTTTATCTGCGGTTCGTGCAGGGATATGCGATCCATGTCGCGCGCCTTGACCCCGACATGTTCGATGAGGTCGACGCCTCGGCGCAGACGCTGAAAGAGGCCTTGCGCCACTATGCCGACGAAATGGAGGAGCCGTTTCCCGAAGACCCGGCGCGCCAGTTGTCGGATGTTCTGCGTTCCATGGCCCGCGCGTGGGAGGGGACCTCGGCGCGCCTTTTGCGGCAGGCCAAGGGGGCGGGGGCCGATGCGGGGCTGGGCCTTGTGGTGCAGGAAATGGCGCAAGGTATCGGGCAGGGCATTTCGGGTTCGGGTGTGATACAGTTCGTCGATCCGGTGACGGGCCAGCCGCAGATCACCGGGCGCTATCTGGGGCAAAGCCAGGGGCGGGACGCGTTGCGGGGGGCGGAT